>JAENXG010000075.1 GCA_016649675.1 Methyloceanibacter sp. | reverse complement strand
GGCCCTTAACCAGGCCTGTGCAAGACTAGACGCTAAAGCACGAAAGAATTGGGCTCGACGGCTCGCGCCAGCGCGAGCACATCCACCCGCGCCGCCCCTGCCCGTTTCAGCGCCCGCGCGCAGGCTTCCGCCGTCGCCCCCGTCGTGATCACGTCGTCGACAACCACGACCTTCTTTCCTTTGACGCGCCTGAGCACAAAACAATCGACGCCGGTGCCGGACAGCCGCGCCACCGCATGAGCGAGCATCGCCGACTGGTTGAAGCGCCGCCACCAGAGCCGCGATCTGTATAGCGGGACGGGCACGATCAGATCGGCGTCGGCCAGCAGCTCGGCACCCGCCTTGAGCAGCCACCGCGCGAATAATGGCAGGCCTTCGTGGCGATCCCGATATTTGAAGCTCTGGACAAGCTCGCGCATGGTGGAGGAATAGCGCGCCGCGGCCCGCGCCCGGTCGTAGACTGGGGGCTTGGCGATGGCCGCCGCCGACAGCGACGGCTCCCCAGCCTCGTAAGGGAGCGGCACCCCGAGCCGCGCGCAGATGGGAGGCGCGATGAAGTCGATCTTGGCAAAGCAGGCGCCGCACAGCAGCCCGTGGCTCCCGATGCGCGTCCGGCAGGCGATGCAGACCGGCGGCAACAGCACGTCGGCAAGCCGCCCGAGCATGGATCGCAAGGAGCTGACCCCAGGTCCCGCCGCCGCGCGTGAAACGGCCGGAGCCTCTCCGCTGAGCTCTGCCTCGCTGCTTATCGACATGGACGCCATGATAGAGCGCGGAAGCCCTCACCGGGAAGAGCGAAGGCGCGGCCTTCCATGAGCGAGGAGCGCGTCCTGTTCGACCGCAAGCTGTTGCGCGCCCGCCGCGCGCGCTTTGCCCATGAGATCGAGAGCCACCAATTCCTGCTTGAGCATGTCGGACGCGAGATCGCCGAGCGCGTCGCCATCATGCTGCGCCCCTTTCCGCTGGCGCTGGACCTCGGCGCCTATCGCGGGCTCCTGGGGCGGAAGGTGGCCGAACTCCCCTCGGTCGGCGAGATGATCTATGCCGAGAGCGCGGAAGCCCTCGCCGCGCTGTGCCCTCGGCCGGCGCTTGTCTGCGATGAGGATCTGCTGCCCTTCAAGGATGGAAGCCTGAACCTCGTCGTCTCGGGCCTTGCGCTCCATCGCGTCAACGACCTGCCCGGCGCTCTGATCCAGATCAGGCGCGCGCTCGCGCCCGACGGCCTGTTCATGGCGGCGCTGCTCGGCGCCCGCTCGCTCATCGAGCTCCGTCAAACGCTGATCGAAGCCGAAGCCGAAACTGAGGGTGGCGCGAGCCCGCGGGTCGCTCCCTTCGCCGATGTCCGGGACTATGGCGCTCTGTTGCAGCGCGCGGGCTTTGCCTTGCCCGTGGCCGACGCCGACGTGCTGACCGTCATCTACGCCTCCCCCCGCGATCTGATGCGCGAGGTGAGGGCGCTAGGCGGCGGCAACGTGCTGTTGGCGCGCAGCAAGGCGCCGCTGCCGCGCCGGACGCTCGAGCGCGCGGAGGCGATCTATCGCGAGCGTCACGCCACGCCTGACGGGCGGGTTAGGGCCACCTTCGAGTTCGTCTTCTTGAGCGGATGGGCGCCCGATCCGAGCCAGCAGAAGCCGCTCAAGCCCGGCAGCGCCGCGCAACGTCTCGCTGACGCGCTTCGCACCACGGAGCAGAAGGCCGGCGACAAGGCATCCTTCCCGGCGTCACCACGAAAACCGAAGGACGGCTAGTTGGCGAGGGCGGCCTGCAATTTCTGAAACACGGCGCCGACGCCATCGCCGACTTGGCTCACCGCGAGCACGACGGCAATGGCGATCAAGGTCATGAGCCCATATCCGATGGCCGCGGCGCCGGAACGGTCGGCCACGAAGCGCCGTGCCATGATCAAGATGCGGTTCGGCAGGAGCATCTTGTGTGTCGTGTCCGTCATGGTCTCCCTCATCCTCTCAAGAGATCGGGCAGAGCGATCTTAAGCGGCTCGTCGGCCGGCGGCATATCGTAGTGGCGAAGCGCCTCAGGCCTCACGAAGGCAAGCTCCTGCCCTTCATTGGCCGTGACGGTCCCGCGCCACCGCCGGCAGAGATAGACGGGCATTAGCAGGTGGAAGTCGGGATAAGCGTGGCTGGCAAAGGTGAGCGGCGCCAAGTCGCCTTTGGCGACCTCGATGCCAAGCTCCTCTTCAAGCTCGCGGATCAACGCTTCCTCCGGCTCCTCGCCCGCCTCGACCTTGCCGCCCGGAAACTCCCAGAGCCCGGCCAGCGGGCGCCCCAAGGGGCGCTTGGCGATCAGCACGGCGCCCTCCTCGTTCAGGAGCGCGCAGGCCGCGACGATCACGATCGAGCGCTTCTGACGCTCACCCATGCTCCCACCCGGCGATTAACAAAAGTTGGCAAAGATACCGGTCAGGACCGGTAGTCAGCGTTAATGGCGATATAGTCTTTGGTGAGGTCGCAGGTCCACACGACGCCGGTGGCATCGCCCACCCCGACATCCACGGTGATGGCGATCTCCGGCCGCTTCATATAGGCCGCGCCCTCTTTCTCGCTGTAGCGAGGATGAACCTCGCCGTCCTTGGCGACGAGAATGTCGCCGAGCCAAATGGCGAGCCGGTCGCGGTCGGCAGCTTCGCCCGCTTTACCGACGGCCATGACGATGCGCCCCCAATTCGGGTCTTCGCCGGCGAGCGCCGTCTTCACCAGCGGCGAATTGGCGATCGAGCGGGCGATGGTGCGCGCCGCTTCCTTGCTCTCGGCGCCCGTGACTTTCACCGTGACGAATTTCGTCAGCCCCTCGCCGTCCTTGACGATCTGCTGGGCGAGATCGCGCATCACCTCGAACAGGGCGAAGCGGAAGCTCGCCAGCCGCGGATCGTCGCCATGCGCAATGCGTGGGCTGCCGCGCGTGACCGCCCGTCCCGTCGCGAAGATGAGAGCGGTGTCGCTCGTCGAGGTGTCGCCGTCGATGGTGATGGCGTTGAAGGTCTCATCGACCGCTGGATCGAGGCAGGCGCGGAGTGCTGAGGGCTCGATCGCCGCATCGGTGAAGAGGAAGGCGAGCATGGTCGCCATGTCGGGCGCGATCATGCCGGCACCCTTGGCGATGCCGTTGATCCTTATCGACACCCCGTCGATGTCAGTCTTGCGCGTGGCGAGCTTGGGAAAGGTGTCGGTGGTCATGATCGCGCGCGCCGCATCGGCGAAGGCGTCCGCTTTCGCATCAGCCGCAAGATCGCCGAGGAGCCCGGTGAATTTGCGCGGATCGAGCGGCTCGCCGATCACCCCGGTCGAGGCGATATAGACGTCGGCCTCGAGGCAACCGACGGCCTCGACGGCGGCCTCGGCGGTCAGCTTCACCGCCTCGCGGCCGCGCTTGCCGGTAAAGGCATTGGCGTTGCCGGAATTGACGACCAGCACGCGCGCCATGCCGTGCGCCAGCCGCGCCCGGCACCAATCGACCGGCGCCGAGGCGGTCTTCGACCTGGTCAGCACGCCGGCTGCGGTCGTGCCCGGGTCGAACAGCGCGAGCAGCAGGTCGATGCGGCCGGGATAGCGGATGCCGGCCGCAGCGGTCGCGATGCGCACGCCGTCGATGGCCGGCAGATGCGGCAGCTGCTTCGGGGCGAAAGGCGAGGGCGTCCCCATTTCGGCGTCAGGCCAAGCCGTCAGTTTTTGCCTGCGGCATCCCCGGGCTGCTCGTCTGGCGCTGCTTGTTCGTCTGGGGCTGCTTGATCGTCCGGGGTCTGGTCGGGCGTGCCTTCGCCCTTGGCCGCGGCATCCTCCATAGACTTCTTGAGCTCGGGGTCGACCACGTCGATCTTTGCCGCGTCGCGCAAGCCGGTCACCACTTCTTGTGCCTTTTGCTGCACGAGCTGGATGCGGATCGCCTCCTTGACCTGATCGAAGGTGGGGAGCGGCTGGTCGCGCTTCTCCTCGACCTTGATGATGTGCCAGCCGAATTGCGTCTGCACCGGCTCTGAGACCTGCCCGACCTCGAGCGCGAACGCTGCATCCTCGAACGGCTTCAGCATCTGGCCGCGGGCAAAAAAGCCAAGGTCGCCGCCTTCGGCGCTCGTGTCCTTGGACTTCTCCTTGGCGACCGTGGCGAAGTCCTCGCCCTTCTTCAGCCGTTCCGCGACCTCTTTGGCCTCGGCTTCCGTCGCCACCAGGATGTGGCGGGCATGGATCTCCTGCTCCGGCTTCACGCTGCCGATCTTCTCGTCATAGATCTTCTTGGCGGCCTCTTCCGACACGGCATTGCTGATGCTCGCATCGAAGAACGCGTCGCGGAGCGCGCGCCGCTCATGATATTTCACGCGGGCGGGGAAATTCGCGGCGCTGTTGACTTTGTCCTTCTCGCCCGCCTCCGCCATGAGCTCGTTCTCGATGACATATTGCAGGAGCACGCGCTTGCGGTCCTGAGCGGTGTAATTGGAGAGCCTCGTGCCGACTTCGGAAGCGGCAAAATCGAGATCGGATTGCTTGATATCGACGCCGTTCACGCGCGCAACGACTGTGTCGTCAGCGGCCGCCGGCAGCGGGACAAGAGCAATTGAGGCTGCAAGCAGCAGCAAGACTGACCAAATTTTCACGAGAATGGATCCTCATCTTCTGCTCGCCTTGCCTGCTCCTCAACAAGAGGTGGCGAGTGGGTTGGGTTCGCTTCCCCGGGGCGGGTTTTAGACCTCGCCCGGCCGATTGCCAAGCGGCTAATCCACCCATCGAGTTGGGCCAGATCGTTCTATGACGGCGTTCAGGACAGCCGCTTAGGTCCCTTTTCAGGCCGAGGAATTGACGGCCCCACAATATTTCGATAATTCTGGACATATGGAGCTATCAATCGCCGTGAGCGCGCTTGGCGCATTGGCCCAGGAGAGTCGTCTCAAGGTTTTCCGTCTGCTCGTTCGCTCTGGACCCGAAGGCCTGGCGGCGGGCGATATCGCGCGGAAGCTTGCCGTGCCCCACAACACCATGTCGTCCCACCTTGCGATCCTGTCCCGCGCGCGCCTCGTCACCTCGCGCAAAGACGGCCGCTCGGTCATCTATGCGGTGGATCTGGAGGGGACGCGCGCACTTCTGTCTTTCCTGGTCGAGGATTGTTGCCGCGGCAAGCCGCATATCTGCGCGCCGCTGATCGCATCGACGCTTGCCGAGTGTTGTCCGAAATAGAGGAGGAAGCCCCCATGCAGGTCGTGAAACGTCCCGAGCCGCTCAATGTTCTCTTCCTCTGCACCGGCAACTCGGCGCGCTCGATCATTGCCGAATGCATTCTCAATCGCTTGGGCGCCGGCAAGTTTCGTGGCCACAGCGCCGGCAGCCACCCGGCCGGCAAAGTCAATCCGATCGCGCTGAACCTGTTGCGCAAGACGAACTACGACGTCGCGGGGCTTCGCTCGAAGTCCTGGGATGAGTTTGCCGGCGCGGATGCACCGAAACTCGATTTCGTCTTCACCGTCTGCGACGACGCTGCCAGCGAGGTCTGCCCCATCTGGCCCGGCCAGCCGATGACCGCCCATTGGGCCCTGCCCGACCCCGCCAAGGCCGAAGGCACCGAGGCGGAGCGGACTCTCGCCTTCGCCGATACGATGCGCATGCTCAATCAGCGCATCGGCATTTTCGTGAGCCTGCCTCTGGACAAGCTGAGCAAGCTCGCGCTCAAGCGTGAGCTCGATGCGATCGGGCGAACAGTGGCCACAGCCTCCAAGGAGCCCGCCTAGCCCCGGCGCGGGCGCCCTCCCGTCGCGTTGACAAGGTTGGGAGCGCCTCTTATGTCTCACGGGCGTTTGTTTCCCTGGCATTTTTTGGACGCTTTCCTAAGGCTTCGATGGGAATCGGCCTTGAGAAATCTCCTGCCATAAGAGGCTATAGAACCCATGCTTTCCTTTGGCGCCCTCGCCAGCAAAGTCTTCGGCTCAGCGAACGACCGCAGGCTCAAGAAATACACAAGCTCGGTCGCTTCCATCAATGCGCTGGAGCCCGAGGTCGCGGCGCTCACCGACGAGGCCTTGCGTGCCCGCACCGAGGCGTTCCGCGCGAGAGTCCGCGAAGGGCCCCCTCTCGATGATTTGATCCCCGAGGCCTTCGCCACCGTCCGCGAGGCCGCCAAGCGCACCATCGGCCAGCGCCATTTCGACGTGCAGCTGATCGGCGGCATGGTTCTGCATGAGGGGCGCATCGCCGAGATGAAGACCGGCGAAGGCAAGACGCTGGTGGCCACGCTTGCCGTCTATCTCAATGCGCTGACCAGCCGGGGCGTCCACGTCGTCACCGTCAACGACTATCTCGCCCGGCGCGACGCGGCATGGATGGGCGCCATCTACAAGTTCTTGGGCCTCACCGTCGGCGTCATCGTGCACGACCTCAACGACGAGCAGCGGCGCGAGCAATATGCCTGCGACGTGACCTACGGCACCAACAACGAGTTCGGCTTCGACTACCTCCGCGACAATATGAAATATGCGGTCTCGGAGATGGTGCAGCGCGGCCACTCCTTCGCCATTGTCGATGAGGTGGATTCGATCCTGATCGACGAGGCGCGCACGCCGCTGATCATCTCGGGCCCGCTCGACGACCGCTCCGAGCTCTACACGGCAATCGACAAATTCATTCCGCTGCTCCAGAAGTCCGACTACGAGCTCGACGAGAAGACCCGGGTGGTCACGCTGACCGAGGCCGGCAACGAGCATGTCGAGCAGCTCTTGACGGCGGCCGATCTGCTCAAGGGCGAATCCCTCTACGACATCGAGAACGTCACCGTCGTCCACCACGTGCAGCAGGCGCTCCGCGCGCACACGCTCTTCCAGCGCGACCGCGACTATATCGTCAAAGACACCGACGTAATCATCATCGACGAGTTCACCGGCCGCATGATGCAGGGAAGGCGCTACTCGGAAGGCCTGCATCAGGCGCTCGAGGCCAAGGAGCATGTGACCATCCAGCCCGAGAACCAGACGCTCGCCACCATCACCTTCCAGAACTATTTCCGGCTTTACGGAAAGCTCGCCGGCATGACCGGCACGGCCCTGACCGAGGCCGACGAGTTCCTCGACATCTACGGCCTCGAAGTGGTCGAGGTGCCGACCAACGCCACCATGATCCGCGAGGACGAGGACGACGAGGTCTACCGGACCGCCAACGAGAAATACCGCGCCATCATCGCCCTGATTAAAGAGGCGCGGAAGCGCAGCCAGCCCATGCTGGTCGGCACCACGTCCATCGAGAAGTCCGAGATCCTGTCGGAGCTGCTCAAGAAGGACAAGGTCCCCCACCAGGTGCTCAATGCCCGCTATCACGAGCAGGAGGCGCACATCATCGCGCAGGCCGGCGTGCCCGGCTCGGTCACCATCGCCACCAACATGGCCGGTCGCGGCACCGACATCCAGCTCGGCGGCAATCCCGACATGCTGCTGGAAGGCTGGCTCGCCGAGCAACAGGACAAGGGCAAGGAGCCTACGCCGGAGGAGATCGCCGAGAAGCGTAACGAGATCGCGGCCGAAGTCGGCAAGAAGAAGCAGAAGGCGCTCGATGCAGGCGGCCTCTACGTGGTCGGCACCGAGCGCCATGAGAGCCGCCGCATCGACAACCAGCTGCGCGGCCGCTCGGGCCGGCAAGGCGATCCGGGCCGCTCCCGCTTCTTCCTCTCGCTGGAAGACGACCTGATGCGCATTTTCGGCTCGCAGCGCATGGACGGCATGCTCGGGGCGCTCGGCCTCAAGGAGGACGAGGCCATCGTCCATCCCTGGATCAACAAGGCTCTTGAGAAGGCGCAAGCCAAGGTCGAGGCGCGCAACTTCGACATCCGCAAGAACCTGCTCAAATACGACAACGTGATGAACGACCAGCGCAAGGCGATCTTCGAGCAGCGCCGCGAGCTCTTAAGCGATACCGATTTGAGCGAGACCATCGCCGACATGCGCCGTCACGTCATCGACGATCTCGTCAATACCAGCATCCCCGAGAAGTCCTACGCCGAGCAGTGGGATATTCCGACCTTGAAAGAGGCGATGCAGAACATCTTCGGCCTCGATCTGCCGCTTGCCGACTGGGCGGCGGAAGAGGGCATCGGCGAGACGGAGTTTCATGAGCGCCTGATCAAGGCCGCCGACGAGAAGAACGCCCAGAAGGCTGCGAATTTCGGTCCCCAGATCATGCGCCAGATCGAGCGGGCGGTGCTCCTGCAGACGCTCGACGGTCTGTGGCGCGAGCATATCGTCACGCTCGAGCATCTGCGCCAGGTGATCGGCTTGCGCGGCTATGGCCAGCGCGATCCGCTGAACGAGTACAAGACCGAGAGCTTCACCCTGTTCGAGTATATGCTCACGCGCTTGCGCGAAGGGGTGACCGGCCAGCTCATGCATGTCGAGCTTGCCCGCCAAGAGGAAGCGCCACCGCTCGAGGCGGCCGAGCTTCCGCCGATGGAGGCCCATCACCTCAATCCCCTCACCGGCGAGAATGAGTTCGCCCTTGAGGCCGCCAATGCCGGCAGCAGCGCCTCAGGCAATGGACGGGGAGCAGCGAGACCCGAGCGGGCGCGCAAGGCCAAGGGCCCGAACCCCGCCGATCCTTCGACCTGGGGCAAGGTGCAGCGGAACGCGCTCTGCCCGTGCGGCTCGGGCAAGAAATACAAGCACTGCCACGGCACCTTCACCTGAGAGCAAGAGCGCTCGCGTTTTCCAATCGGCATGATTTAAGCGTCGTTCGCACCCTCGAGGGCACCCCTCAGGGAACCGGAACGCCGGCTGTCGATTTCTCCTCGCGGGATCAACGTCCAGCAGAGAACGGCGGCGGCCATGTGTTCGACTGACTTATCGTCCCTCTGCGCCCGCGTTCCATGACGTTCGATCAAGGTCTCGCCTTCACCATTATCATCGGGATGATGGCGCTCTTTGCCTGGGGGCGGTGGCGCTATGATCTCGTCGCGGTGCTCGCGCTCCTGGTCGCGGTCGCCGCCGGCATCGTTAAGCCGGATCAGGCCTTCAAAGGCTTCAGCGACGACATCGTCATCATCGTCGCGAGTGCGCTGGTGGTCAGCGCGGCGGTCGCGCGGTCCGGCGTGATCGAGCGGATCGTGCGCAAGCTTGGACCTTACCTCACCACCCTCAACCGGCAGGTAGTCGCCCTGGTCGGATCGGTGACCCTGCTCTCGGGCTTCGTGAAAAATATCGGCGCGCTCGCCATGTTGATGCCGATCGCCTTCCAGCTGGCGCGGCGAACCGGCACGTCGCCCTCGTCGCTGCTGATGCCGATGTCGTTCGGTGCGCTGCTCGGCGGCATCGTCACTCTTGTCGGCACCTCCCCAAACATCATCGTGTCGCGGGTGCGCGAGCAAATCCTGGGCGCCCCTTTTGGCATGTTTGATTTCACCCCGGTCGGCGCCGGCATCGCCGTGGCGGGCTTTACCTTTCTCGTGTTTGGCTGGCGCCTCCTGCCGCACGGCCGCAAGGGCGCCGCCTCGATGGACGCCGCCTTCAACCTCGAAGGCTACACCACGGAAGCGAGTGTGCCCGTGGATTCGCCGGCGGTCGACCTGACCGTGAAGGCCCTCGAAGCGCTCAGCGAGGACGAAATCGAGGTGATCGCGCTGCTCAGAGGCAGCACGCGGCGCTACGAGCCTGCCGGCAATGTGGTGATCAAGGCCGGGGACATT
>JAENXG010000154.1 GCA_016649675.1 Methyloceanibacter sp. | reverse complement strand
TGCTCTGCTCCTCGGCGCGGCGCACGCGCGATACGCTGGCGCTCGTCTTGCCCGAGCTCAAGGCCGAGCCGAAGGTCGTCTATGAGGACGCCCTCTATCACCCAACACCCGAGACCATGCTCGAGACGCTGCGGGCGATAGGGCGCGGGACGACCCGCGTGCTGCTGGTCGGCCACAACCCCGAAATCCAAGCCTTCGCGCTCGATCTCGTGGGCTCGGGCCCGAAGCATTTGCGGGATCGTCTCGCGGAGAAATTTCCCACAGCGGGTCTTGCGGTGATCACCTTCGCGAGCGGTCTCTGGAGCGGTATCACGGTCAATAGCGGCGAGCTCAAGCTCTTCCTATCGCCGAAGGACGTCCGCGCTTGAGGCTCGGGGCCTCATGCTACGAGACGCGCCCTCGCGACGCTCCTCGGCATGAGGAGACAGCCATCCTGTGGAGGCATAGCGCCGTCTTGAAGGGCGAGGTCCCGGCGGTTCGCCGCCGTCGCAAAACTTGACGGCGTGCAAGGCGCGGGCGTAACACCAACTCTATGCTGACCCTGATCGATAACTACGACAGCTTCACCTATAACCTCGTTCATTTCCTTGGCGAATTGGGCGCGCCCACGCGCGTCTACCGCAACGACAAGGTTACCGTCGATGAGGTGCTTGCCGAGGCGCCGGGGGCCATCGTGCTGTCGCCGGGACCATGCGACCCTGACCGCGCCGGCATCTGTCTTGAGCTTATCGAGCGCGCAGGATCCACGGTGCCGATCCTCGGGGTGTGCCTTGGTCATCAGGCTATCGGCCAGGTCTATGGCGGCCGCGTCGTCCGCGCGCCCACCCTGATGCACGGCAAGCTGTCGAAGGTGCACCATACCGGCAAGGGCGTCTTCGCCGGCATCCCGCAAGACTTTTCCGCAACGCGCTACCATTCCCTCGTCGTCGAGCGCGCCACCCTGCCCGACGAGCTTGAGATCACGGCAGAGACGGCCGACGGCGTGATCATGGGCTTGCAGCACAAGCGTTATCCCGTGCACGGGGTGCAGTTCCACCCCGAGAGCATCGCGTCGGAGCACGGCCATCAGCTGCTCGCGAATTTCCTCGACCTTGCCCGCGTCGAGCGCCGCGCGCGCGGGGTCGCGCAAAGAGAAGCGGTCGGTGCCCTCTAGCCCCGCGCTTGCCGGAACTGCGACGCCCGCCGATCTGCGCGCTGCCATCGGCAAGGTGGCCTCCGGCCAAAGCCTCACCCAGGGCGAAGCGACCGAAGCCTTCGAGCTCATGATGTCGGGCGCCGCCACCGATGCGCAGGTCGGCGCGCTGCTGATGGGCTTACGCGTCCGCGGCGAGACGGTGGACGAGATCGCCGGCGCCGCCCGCGCGCTCAGGGCAAGAGTCGTTCCCGAGCGCGCGCCGGAAGGCGCGATCGATACTTGCGGAACGGGCGGCGATGCCAAGGGCACCCACAATATCTCGACCTGCGCCGCCTTCGTCGTGGCGGGCGCGGGCGTTCCAGTCGCCAAGCATGGTAACCGGTCGATCTCCTCGCGGTCGGGCTCGGCGGATGTGCTCGCCGCGCTTGGGGTCGATATCGAGTGCACGCCCGAAACGATCGCGCGCTCCATCGAGACGTGCGGACTCGGCTTCATGTTCGCGCCGGCCCATCATGCTGCCATGCGCCATGTCGCGAAGGTGCGCAGCGAGCTCGGTACGCGCACCATCTTCAATCTGCTTGGGCCGCTCGCCAATCCGGCCGGCACCAAATATCAGCTCGTCGGCGTCTTCAGCGAGCAATGGGTCGAACCGATCGCTCGTGTGCTCGGCCTGCTGGGAGCAGAACGCGCCTGGGTCGTGCATGGCGCCGACGGTTTGGACGAGCTCACCACCACGGGCATCAGCCATGTTGCCGTGCTGGATCGAGGCGAGGTCACGACCTTCAGAATCTCGCCGAGGAATGCCGGGCTGCCTGATGCAAAACCCCAGGACTTGATCGGCGGCGATGCGGTCGAGAACGCCGCCCATATCCGTGCCGTGCTGCAGGGAAATCAGGGCCCGCTCCGGGACATCGTGCTCCTGAACGCGGCGGCGGCGCTCCTCGTCGCCGGCAAGGCGAAGACGCTCCGAGAGGGTGTGGCGCTTGCCGCGCAGTCCATCGACAGCGGCAAGGCGAAGGGCGTTCTCGATGCGCTCGTGGCACTCAGCCGTGATAGGGTCTGACCGCCATGGCAGAGGTGCTCGACAGGATCCTTGGCTACAAGCGGAAAGAGATCGAGGCCGCCAAGGACGCGGTGAGCGGAAAGGCCATGCGCGTCCGCGCGGACGCTGCTTCGCCCCCGCGGCCGTTCGCCCAGGCATTGCGGTCACGTGTTGCGGCCGGCGACTTTGCGCTCATCGCCGAGATCAAAAAGGCGAGCCCGTCCAAGGGCTTGATCCGCGCCGATTTCGATCCGGCGTCGTTGGCACGCGCCTACGAAGCAGGCGGAGCGGCCTGCCTCTCGGTACTGACCGATACGCCGTCCTTCCAGGGACGCCCCGAATATCTGACGGCGGCGCGCGAGGCGACCAGGCTCCCTGCGCTGCGCAAGGACTTCATGGTGGATCCCTATCAGGTGCTCGAGGCCCGGGCGTGGGGAGCCGACTGCATCCTCACCATCATGGCGGCGGTCGATGACGCGACCGCGCGCGATCTTGCAGACGCCGCGCGCGATCTCGGTATGGACGTTCTCGCCGAGGTGCATGACGAGGCGGAGCTCGCCCGCGCGCTTCGGCTCGACACGCCTCTCATCGGCATCAACAACCGCGACCTCAAGACCTTCGCCACGAGCCTTACCGTCACCGAGCAGCTGGCGCCGCGCGTGCCCTCCGATCGCATCGTGATTGCCGAGAGCGGCATCTTCACCCATGCCGACCTCCTGCGCCTTGCTGCATGCGGGGTGCGCGCCTTCCTCGTGGGCGAGAGCCTAATGCGGCAGGAGGACGTGGCGGCAGCAACCCGCGCGCTCCTTACCGGCTCCAAGGCAAAGACGCGGGCGGAGGTCGCGCCATGACCGCGCGCCTCAGTCACCTCAACGAGAAGGGCGAAGCGCGCATGGTCGATGTCTCGGCCAAGGAGGTCACCTCCCGCACCGCCATCGCCGAGGGCTTCGTGGCCATGGCGTCCACGACGCTCGACCTGATCCTTGCGGGCAAGGCGCCTAAGGGCGACGTGCTCGCAACCGCCAGGATCGCCGGCATCATGGCGGCCAAACGGACGGCCGAGCTGATCCCGCTCTGCCATGCCCTCCCCTTGAGCCAAGTGACCGTCGAATTTGAGCCGTCACGCGATCCGTGCGGTTTGCGCGTCCAGGCGATGGCCAAGGTCGACGCCAAGACCGGGGTCGAGATGGAAGCGCTGACGGCGGTCTCGATCGCCTGTCTGACCCTCTACGATATGGTGAAGGCAGTCGACCGGGCGATGTCCTTCTCCGGTATCCGCCTCGTCGAGAAGACCGGCGGCCGCTCGGGCCATTTCAAGCGCTGATGGCTCTTCTTTCCGTCGCAGAAGCCCTGACCCGCGTGACCCACGGGCTCACGCCGCTCGAAGGCGAGCGCGTGGCGCTCGATGCGGCAAGCGGCCGCGTACTCGCCGAGGCCCTGGCGGCGCGTCTCACTCAGCCGCCCTTCGATGCTAGCGCCATGGATGGCTATGCGGTCCGCGCCGAGGACGTGGCAAGCCTTCCGGCGACGCTCAGGCTGATCGGCAGCTCGCTGGCAGGCGCGGGCTTCAAGGGACGCGTCGGACGCGGCGAGGCGGTACGCATCTTCACCGGCGCGCCGGTGCCGCAAGGCGCCGACACCATCGTCATCCAGGAGAATGCCGAGGAAGCCCATGGCGTCGTGACCGTCAAGGAGGCAGCACCGCGCCGGCACATCCGGCCACGCGGACAGGACTTTAGAGAAGGCGACGTGTTGCTTCCTGCCGGCACGAGGCTCGGGCCTCGGGAGCTGATGCTGGCAGCCGCCATGAACCACGCCGAGCTATCGGTCCGCCGCAAGCCGAAGGTGGCCATCCTCGCCACCGGCGATGAGGTCGTGCCGCCAGGCTCTGAGCTCGGCAAGGACCAGATCGTGTCCTCGGTGCCTTATGGGCTCGCCGCGCTGATCGTGAAGGCGGGCGGGGAAGCTATGAGCCTTGGCATCGCCAGGGACGAGCCCGAGAGCCTCGTCACGCTCGCCCGCTCCGGCAGCGCTGCCGATATCCTCGTGACCATTGGCGGCGCCTCGGTGGGCGAGCGCGACCTCGTGGCGAGCGCGCTTAAGCCGGAGGGGCTTGAGCTCGACTTCTGGAAGATCGCCATGCGGCCGGGCAAGCCTCTCCTCTATGGCCGGCTCGGTAATCAGCGGGTGCTCGGCCTGCCGGGGAACCCGGTCTCGGCGCTGGTCTGCGCGCACGTGTTCCTGGTGCCGATGCTTCAGTCTATGCTTGGCGTTGCGGCAGAGGCGCGGCCATACCCTGAGGTCGTCCTGGGCGAAGCGCTTCAGGCCAACGGCCCGCGCGAGCATTACATGGGCGGGATCTCGGACTGGAGGGAGGACGGCCAGCGTGTCGTCCGTCCCCTGCCCTCCCAGGACTCTTCGCTCGTCGCGGGCCTTGCCCGGGCCGACTGCCTCATCGTGCGGGCGGCTGATGCGCCTCCCCTTGCGCGGGGCGAGCGGGTGAGGATCGTTCCGCTCGACCGCGATTAAGGCGCCGGAAACCCGAATCGCGCGAAACGCTGCCGTACGCATCGATGCCCTGCATTTTGTGGCGAACCACTTGCGGAACACAAACGGAACAGATAAA
Organism: Methyloceanibacter sp.; assembly: GCA_016649675.1. Classification (GTDB taxonomy): domain Bacteria; phylum Pseudomonadota; class Alphaproteobacteria; order Rhizobiales; family Methyloligellaceae; genus Methyloceanibacter. Next base: position 1,150 of record JAENXG010000154.1, on the reverse strand, counting down.
CTGTTCATGCTTTGTACAAGCGGACGCCCAAATCGTTAAGGCGTCGAACAATCCAAGACCTCACCGCCCAAAGGGGACCAGATGCTCACACCGAAGCAGAAAGAGCTTCTCATGTTCATCCATGAGCGGTTGCAGGAGTCTGGCATCCCGCCCTCCTTCGATGAGATGAAGGAGGCGCTCGACCTCAAGTCGAAGTCGGGCATCCACCGGCTGATCACCGCGCTCGAGGAGCGCGGCTTCGTGCGCCGGCTTCCCCACCGGGCGCGCGCCATGGAGATTGTGAAGCTGCCCGATTCCATGCCGCAGCCGCTTGCCCAGCGCTCACGCGGCTTCTCGCCAAGCGTGATCGAGGGCAGCTTGGGGCGGGTGCCCCAGGTCGCCGAAGGCGAGAGCCTGCCCCAGACCGTAAGCGTGCCGGTCATGGGCCGCATCGCCGCCGGCGTCCCCGTCGAGGCGATCCAGACCCGCCTCGCCACCATCGAGGTGCCGCCCGAACTCCTCACCAAGGGCGAGCATTATGCGCTTGAGGTGAAAGGCGATTCCATGATCGGGGCCGGTATCCTCGAAGGCGACACCATCATCGTGCGGAAATGCGAGGACGCCAATAACGGCGACATCGTCGTGGCGCTGGTGGACGAGGAGGAGGCCACGCTGAAGCGCTTGCGCCGCCGCGGCGGCTCCATTGCGCTCGAAGCGGCCAATCCAAGCTACGAGACTCGCATCTTCGGCCCCGACCGCGTGCGCGTGCAGGGGCGCCTGGTCGGCCTCATCCGCCGGTATTGAGCTTCAACGAGATTTTCACCGTCATGGCCCGGCTTGTCCGGGCCATCCACGTCTCTGGTGTTCCAGGGGAAGTTCGTGGATGTCCGGGACTACGCCCGGGCATGACGAGCCAACGGGAGAGTGCCCGTTACTCCTCGGGGTTGCCGTCGAGGGGCCTGGCGTCGTCTTTGGCATCCTCGCCGGACTCATTGCTATAGTCGTGGCCTGAGGACGAAGGCGGTCCTGATCGCACGATCGCGTGGTCAGGCACCCAGGGACGCCGCCCGCGCGCAGCGGCAACCGTCTCAGTGCGGATCGAGAGCCCCTCGATGTAGAGCGCAGAGGCACCTTCCGATTTCAGCATGCGCCGGTCGACGATGACCCGCGC
>JAENXG010000426.1 GCA_016649675.1 Methyloceanibacter sp. | reverse complement strand
TTGGGGCCTTATGCTTCGAGACGCCGCCTTCGTCACGAGTGACTTCGGCGGCTCCTCAGCATGAGGAGGTAGTTCCTCACCCTGAGGAGGGCTGAAGGCCCGTCTCGAAGGGTGAGGCCGGGGGCGGTGGGGTTATGAGCACGCGTGGACTTCTCGTTGCGCCCCTGTGTCTCATCCTTGCCGGCTGCGCCACGCCCATGGCCATGCGCGACATCAACGCGGTCAAGCCGAATTGCGCGCGCATCGACAGGCAGATCGCGGCCTTGGAAAAGGAGAAGGCGGAGAACGACCAGAGGCTCCTCGCCGGGATCCAATCGGTCGCGCCCGCGCTTGCCGCGATCAATCTCGTGGCCGGCACCTATGGCCGCAACGTCGCCATCGCCACCGGCGAATGGGCCGACGCCATCGACCTTAAGCTCGCCGAGATCAGGCGCGCCAAGAAGAAGTGCTGACCTCATGCGCCTCGCCGTCGTTGCCGCTTTGTGCTGGCTGTCGGGGCTGCTCGCGCCGCCGCCGGCTGTGGCCGCCGACAGCGGCGCTGCAGGGAGCGGGGCGGGCCTTTCGGCCTATGTCTCGGTGGCTGGTGCGCCTGGCGACGGTGAGCAGGCGCTCGCCGCCGCGCTCACGCGGCGCCTCTCTGCCATCGGCGTGAAGCAGGCCACGGCGTTCGAGGCCAATATCTATGACGTGCAAGGCACCGTGCGGGTGACTTCCGCCCCAGGGGGAAAGCAGACCGTCACCATCGTCTGGGTCGTGTTCGGTCCGGACGGCACTCAGCTCGGCGTCACCCGCCAGACCAAAGACGTGCGCAAAGGCTCTCTCGACAAGAGATGGGGCGGAGCTGCCGACGCCGCAGCGGAGGCCGCCGCTGCGGATATCGTTAAGTTGCTGCCACATTAGGGTGCCGACGGCGCCGGGGAAACGGCCCTTATATTCGCCGCCTAGCGCCACCATTTATGTGTCGCCGTAAGGAAGGCTAGCAAACTAGGGTTCGGACCCTAGACTGAAAAAGAACCCCTAGCCTCGACACCTTCCTGGAGGGCGCCAATGTTCGGCTTCAACGTCTTCGTTATTTTTCTGCTCGTCCTCTTCATCTTCGTCGTCATCGCCGGCGTCAAGGTAGTGCCGCAGGGCTACGCCTTTACGGTCGAGCGGTTCGGCCGCTATACGCGCACGCTCCGGCCTGGGCTTACCCTCATCATCCCGTTCATCGATCGCATCGGGCGAAAGCTCAACATGATGGAGCAGGTGATCGAGGTGCCGAGCCAGGAGGTGATTACCAAGGACAACGCAATGGTGAGGGTCGATGGCGTGGCCTTCTTCCAGGTGCTCGACGCGGCACAGGCGAGCTACGAGGTGACCAACCTCCAAATCGCGATCCTCAACCTGACCATGACCAATATCCGCACGGTGATGGGCTCGATGGACTTGGACAAGCTCCTCTCCGAGCGCGACGAGATCAATCACCGCCTGCTCAAAGTGGTCGACGACGCGACCCACAATTGGGGCGTCAAGGTCACCCGCATCGAGATCAAGGACATCGAGCCGCCGCGCGATCTGATCGACTCGATGGCGCGGCAGATGAAGGCCGAGCGCGACAAGCGCGCCGCGATCCTGGTCGCCGAAGGCGAGCGGCAGGCCGCCATTCTCACCGCCGAAGGCTCCAAGCAGGCGCAGATCCTCGCCGCCGAGGGAAGGCGCGAGGCTGCCTATCGCGACGCCGAGGCGCGCGAGCGGTCGGCGGAAGCCGAGGCCAAGGCCACGCAAGTGGTGAGCGAGGCCATCAGCAAGGGCAGCGTGCAGGCGATCAACTATTTCGTCGCCAACAACTATATCGGCGCGCTCAAGGCGCTGGCCGAGGCCAAGAACCAGAAGGTGCTGATCCTGCCGATCGAGGCGACCTCGGTGATCGGCGCCATTGCGGGCGTGGCCGAGATCGCGCGCGAGGCTTTCGGCGCCTCGGGCGGCAACTCCGCCTCGCCGCCGGGCTCCGTAAAGTCGCAAGACGGTCAGCGCGCCCGCGCCGGCGGCTCCGTTCCAACCGTCTAGCAGGCGGGAGAGACGTCCATGGAAACCATCGTCGCGCTCGGCGCCTGGAGCTGGATGATCCTCGCCGCCGTGCTGTTCGTGCTCGAGCTTACCGCGCCCGGCATGTTCTTCATGTGGTTCGGCTTTGCCGCCGCCGTCACCGGGCTCATCATGTTCCGCTACGACATCGGCTGGCAGTGGCAGCTCATCTGGTTCTGCGGGCTGTCGCTTGCCTCGGTGCTGGTGGCCGTCAAATATCTGCGTAAGCACCCGTTCGAGAGCGAGCGGCCGCTCCTCAACGAGCGCGCTACTCAGCTCAT
>JAENXG010000083.1 GCA_016649675.1 Methyloceanibacter sp. | reverse complement strand
CCGGCTTGCCGGCCTCTCCTCTGAGCGGGCGGAAGAACTGGTCGGTGTCTACCTTGAGGGGCAAGCCCTGCCTCTGTCTGGCAACCGCACATTGAGCGAGATCACTGCGCGGCTACTCGACCACGAAGCAGACCTCCGCGCCGATCCGCTGCCGCGCGAGGTCGCGACCGTCATCGACTATTATCTTGCCGTCTCTGGTCCGCCGAAAGAGGCCGCCGAGCGCGTTGCCATGATCGCCAAAGGTGCCGGCCTCGATCTCGGCCCCGCGCTTTATGCGCTCGTCCGCCGCTTCGAACGCCTCGAAGCAAGCGGCATCGATTTGAGCTCCTCCACCTTCGCCACCGAGTTCGGCCGCAGCCTCGAATATTATTCCGGCCTCGTGTTCCAGATCGAGGCCGAAGGCGATCGCGATGCCGACCAGATCGCTGGCGGCGGCCGCTATGACGGGCTGCTCGCCCATATCGGCGCCCCGCGCGAAGTCCCCGCCATCGGCTCCGCCATCCACACCGAGCGGCTGCTCGCCGCCGTCGAGAGGCGGTCCTGATGGCGGCAAATCTCTCCATCGCGGTCCCCTCGAAGGGGCGACTGAAGGACGCGGCGTCAGAGCTGTTCGAGCGGGCTGGGCTGCCTTTGCGCAAGAGCGGGCATGAGCGCGGCTATCGCGGTGCGCTCGCCGGCCTTGACGGCGTCGAGGTGGTCTATCTCTCGGCGGCGGAGATCGTGCATCAGCTGAAATCAGGGCGCGTCCATTTAGGGATCACCGGCGAGGACCTGATCCGCGAGACGCTCGCCGATGTCGACGGCTCGGTCGAGTTTTTGCGGCCGCTCGGCTTCGGTCGGGCCGATGTGGTCGTGGCCGTCCCCGACTGCTGGATCGATGTCGCCAGCATGGCGGACCTCGAGGATGTCGCCGCGCAATTCGCGAGGCAGCACGGACGGCGCCTCCGCGTCGCCACCAAATATATGAACCTGACGCGCCGCTTCTTCGCGGCGAATGGCGTCGCCGGTTATCGCATCGTCGAGAGCGTCGGCGCCACCGAGGCAACGCCCGCGGCGGGGACGGCCGAGCTGATCGTGGACATCACCACCACCGGCACGACGCTCCGCGCTAATCATCTCAAGTTGCTGGCCGACGGGCTGATCCTGAAGTCGCAGGCGCATCTCTTTGCCTCCCGCGCCGCTTCGTGGGACACGAGCGCCACCAAGCTCCGCGACGCGATCCTGTCGCGGCTGAAATCTTGATGAGGTGCATGAAGATGCTTGCTCGGTTCATTCTTGCAGCCGCTCTTGCTACCGCATCGATGGCGATTGCGGTGGCCGCGCCCGCCCGCATCATCATCCTGCGCCACGGTGAGAAGGCCGACGAGTGGAAGCTCTGCGAGACCGGCCAGCAAAGGGCGAAGGCCCTTGCCGCCAATTATCTCGGCCGTGGCGCCGCCAAGTCCCTGTTTGCCTCAGGCGAGGAGCCGGGCTTCTTCTTCGCCATCACGCTGCACACGCTCGAGCTCGCCTCGCCCGCAGTCGCGAGCTGGAACAAGCCGCTCATCCTTTATTCGGTGGTGCCCGAGACGGGGCTCGACCAGGACGGTCTGACCAAGCAGCTCAACCAGCGCACCCAGGAAGCGGCGCGCAACATCCTCGCCAACCCTGCGCTCGACGGCAAGACAGTGGTGATGGTGTGGGAGCACCATCACATCGCCAACGCCGAGCTCGAGGCCAAATTCCCTGACCAACCGGTAACGCTCCGCCAGCTCCTCAAGCTCGACATTCTGCCCGGCGTGCCGGCGACTTGGCCCGACGACAATTTCGATTATTTCTGGATCGTGGAGTACGACGCGAACTCAAACGTGCCGGCGCGCTTCTCCATGGTGAAGCAGGAGTTCGGCGCCCCCTTTGCAGCTCTGCCTGCCAACGATTGGGGCGCGCCGAATGGGCTAGAGGCGGGAAGCGGCTGCGAGCTTAAGTCGCCAAACTGATCCCCAATTCGGCCTCGGCCCCGTTTCCGCTCCGGCCGGTCGGCGTGAGGTGATGGCGGCCTCCCGCGTCGGGCTGAAGCTCGAAGAAGCGCCCGTGGAACTGGACCAAGCTCGAGCGGTGGCCGATGGAGACGATGGCGGCATCCGGCAGCCGCGCCACGAGCAGGCGGTAGAGCTCGGCCTCGGCCGTCTCGTCGAGGGCGCTAGTCGCCTCGTCGAGGAAGAGCCAATCGGGCTTCTGCAGAAGAGCGCGAGCGATGGAGAGCCGCTGCTGCTCGCCGCCCGAAAGCTTGTCGGACCAATAGGCGGTGTCGTCGAGCTGGCCGTGCAAGGCGGAAAGCCCAACCGCATCGACCACCTTCTCGATCTCATCACGGGTGAAGGCGGTCTCGGGGCCTGGATAAGCGAGCGCGCCCCTTAGCGTGCCGAGCGGAAGGTAAGGCCGCTGCGGCAGTACGAGAACATTGGCCCCCTTGGGGATGCGGATCGCGCCGGCGCCGAACGGCCACACGCCGCCGAGTGCCCGGAACAGGCTCGTCTTACCTGATCCCGACACGCCTGTGACCAGTACGCGCTCGCCCGGCCCGATGCTGAGGCCCGACACGCGCACGATCTCCTTGCCGTTGGGCAGGCCGACGGTAAGCTCGTCAGCCTCAAGCGCGCTGCCGCCGTCGCTGATGAACTCGACGCGCGGCGCCGTTCGATCGAGGCCTTGCGCCCAATCGATCGAGGCCTCGAAGCCTGAGAGCCGATCGAGCACCGCCTTCCAGTCGGCGATGCTGGTATAGGCCGAGACGAAGAAGGACAGAGAGCTTTGCACCTGCCCGAAGGCGGAAGCGACCTGCATCAGCCCGCCAAGGGTCATGGCGCCGAAGAAATAGACCGGGCTTACCACCATGAAGGGGAAGATGATGGCGACCTGCGAATAGCCGGCGGTGAGGAAGGTGAGCCGCTTGGTCCGCTGCATGATGCCGTACCAGTTGCGCATAACACTCCCGAAGCGCTGCGTGAGGCGCTCCTCCTCGGCCTTCTCGCCGGACAGAAGCGTCACTTCCTCGGCGTTCTCGCGCAAGCGGACGAGTGAGAACCGGAAATCGGCCTCGTAGCGCTGCTGGTCGAAGTTGAGCTTGACCAGCGGGCGGCCGACGAGATGGGTGATCCAGGTGCCGATGATCGCGTAGATCAGCGCCGCCCAGACGAGATAGCCGGGGATGTTGTAGCTCTGCGACCCGATCATCAGCGGCGTGGCTGAGGACAGATTCCACAGGATCACGACGAAGGAGACGAGGGTGACGATGGAGCCAAGCAATGAAATGCCGATGTCGAGAGTGCCGCCGATGAATTGGCGGATGTCGTCGGCAATACGCTGGTCGGGGTTGTCGGCCGGGTCGCCCTTCAGCCGCATGCGGTAATGCGTGCCTTGGCCGAGCCAACGGCCGACATAGCGCTGGGTCAGCCAGCTCCGCCACCGGATCTGCAGCCATTGCTGGAGATAGAGCTGGTAGACGGCGGTGACGATGAAGAAGGCGGCAAGCACGCTGAACACGCCGAGCTGCCAGATGAAAGTGTCCCAGTCCTTGTTCTGCAGCGCGTTGTAGAAGGTGTTGTACCAGGAGTTGAACCGGACATTGAGCCAGACCTGGAACAGCTGCAGCCCGATCACGGCAATGAGCAAGATGCGGCCGGGCCATCGGTCGTCCCCACGGAAATAGGGGACGGCGATTCGCGTGAAATCTTTGGCCGTAGTGCGGAAATTCGCCATTAGCGGACGGCTCTAAGGACAAGCTCAAGGCAATGCAAGGGTCATTCCTTTTGGGGGGACGATAGGGCCAAAAGGAAGCCGCTGGGAAATTACGAATCGGTAAGGCTTAAGAGAGCAAGAGCCCGCCAATACGGCGGAAAGGGGCGGCCAATGGCCGCTCCTCACGCCCAGCAGGGCCGCTTTTACGTCCTTTTGTATTTCAGGAACTTGCCGGTCATGACAATCCGGACGCTCCGGTTTGAAGCACCCCGCGTCTGTCATGGTTCCTGCCAACAAAAAAGGGCCGCTCAGAGAGCGGCCCTTTTATCTCATGTGAATGAGGTTGGTCCCGGATTACATGGTCTCGGACTACATCATGTCCATGCCGCCCATGCCACCGCCGCCCGGCATATGAGCGTGTCCGTCGCCGCCCTTCTTGGGTGCCTCAGCAACGCCCGCCTCGGTGGTGACGAGGAGACCGGCCACGGAGGCCGCATCCTGCAGCGCCGTGCGCACGACCTTGGCGGGGTCGATGATGCCCTTCTGGATCATATCGACGTATTCGTCGTTCTGCGCGTCGTAGCCGAACGAGGCCGATTTCTGGTCGAGCACTCGGCCCACCACGATGGAGCCTTCGACGCCTGCATTCTCGGCGATCTGCCGTATCGGCGCCTGCAAGGCCTTGCGCACGATATTGATGCCGGCCTCCTGATCGTCATTGTCGCCTTTGGTTTTGATCGACTTCGAGGCCCACAGCAGGGCGACGCCGCCGCCCGGCACGATGCCTTCCTCGACGGCCGCGCGAGTTGCGTTCAACGCATCGTCGACGCGGTCCTTCTTCTCCTTCACCTCGACTTCGGTAGCCCCGCCCACTTTGATCACGGCGACGCCGCCGGCGAGCTTGGCAAGCCGCTCCTGCAGCTTCTCCTTGTCGTAGTCCGACGAGGTGTCCTCGATCTGCTGCTTGATCTGGCCGATGCGGGCCTCGATGTCGGGCTTCTTGCCGCCGCCGCTGACGATGGTGGTATCGTCTTTGGTGATCGCCACCTTCTTGGCCTTGCCCAGCATGGCGACGGTCACGTTCTCGAGCTTGATGCCGAGATCCTCGGAGATCAGCTCGCCGCCGGTCAGTACCGCGATGTCCTGCAGCATGGCCTTGCGGCGATCGCCGAAGCCCGGTGCCTTGACAGCAGCGACCTTCAATCCGCCGCGGAGCTTGTTGACGACGAGCGTGGCGAGTGCCTCGCCCTCGACATCCTCGGCGACGACGAGCAGCGGACGGCCCGACTGCACCACCGCCTCAAGCAGCGGCAGCAGCGACTGGAGACCGGAGAGCTTCTTCTCGTAGATCAAAATGTAGGGGCTCTCGAGATCGGCGACCATCTTCTCCGCATTGGTGATGAAGTAGGGAGAGATATAGCCGCGGTCGAACTGCATGCCCTCGACCACTTCGAGCTCGCTGTCGAGGCTCTTCGCCTCCTCGACCGTGATGACGCCCTCGTTGCCGACCTTCTGCATGGCCTTGGCGATCATGTCGCCGATTGCCTTCTCGCCATTGGCCGAGATGGTGCCGACCTGGGCGATCTCCGCCGACCCGCTCACCTTCTTCGACCGCTTCTTGATGTCCTCGACGACGTCGAGCACGGCCTTGTCGATGCCGCGCTTGAGGTCCATCGGGTTCATGCCGGCGGCAACCGCCTTCAGGCCTTCGCGCACGATAGCTTGGGCGAGCACCGTCGCGGTCGTGGTGCCGTCGCCGGCGGTGTCGTTGGTCTTAGAGGCGACCTCGCGCAGCATCTGCGCGCCCATGTTCTCGAACTTATCCTCGAGCTCGATCTCCTTGGCGACGGTGACGCCGTCCTTGGTCGAGCGTGGCGCCCCGAACGACTTCTCCAGAATCACGTTGCGGCCCTTGGGCCCCAGGGTGATCTTGACGGCGTTGGCGAGGATATCGACGCCGCGCATCATCCGCTCGCGCGCGTCGGCTGCGAATTTCACATCTTTTGCTACCATTGCAATTTGCTCCTTGTTGGGACCTCACCCTGAGGAGCCGGCGAGAGCCGGCGTCTCGAAGGGTGAGCAAATGAATTGGGGTCCATCCTTCACGATGCGCGCCTCAAGGTCGCGCTCCTCAGGATGAGGATGATGGGTTCAGCCGAGGATCCCCATGATGTCGGACTCCTTCATGATGAGGAGCTCGTCGCCGTCGATCTTGACCTCGGTGCCCGACCATTTGCCGAACAGCACCTTGTCGCCGGCCTTCACTCCCATGGGCTGGAGCTTGCCGTCTTCGCCGCGGGTGCCAGGACCTGCCGCGACGACCTTGCCGGTCTGCGGCTTCTCCGCCGCCGTGTCGGGAATGATGATGCCACCTTTAGTCTTCTGCTCCTCCTCGAGCCGTTTGACCACGACGCGATCATGCAGGGGACGAAATTTCATTGCGTTTCAGCTCCAGAAAGCCGTTGGACGGACTTGGCCGCCACTTAACGGAAGATGAGGGATTGAACCATGTTGGCACTCAAAGAGTGCGAGTGCTAACCAGCCTAGGGGATAGCGGCTGAGCCCGCCCGCTGTCAAGCTTTGCGGTGAGCGCGCGAGGTCGAAAAGGTCGCGAGGCGCGGGCTAGGCAGCAGGCCGCTTGACGACGACCCCAAGCCCCGCAAGAGCGACGAACAGCAGGGTCAACAGGAAGAAGACATCGGCGAAAGCCATGACCACGCCCGCTATCTCGAGGATCAAGTGACGGCGGGCATTCTCAGCATCGAGGATCGCGAGCTTGCCGCGGCTCAATTCCTCGATTCATGCCTGTCGATGACGTTCAAGCCGCTTCTCTTCAACGCGACGGACCGGCCGAGCGATGCCCGGATCGAGCATGTCGTCGGCACGGCCGTTCGCACCTTTCTCGCCGCCTATCGGCGCTGACGTTCCTCCTCCACGCGCACCGCGGCGAGGTAGACGAAGCGTAACGGCGCTCCGCCTGCCAGCCACGACGCGCGGTCCTATTTCGCCGATTGCAGCCGCCTGATCAACGACACCGCATAGGCCGGCGACCGCGCGGCGAAAACCGGATCGTCGGTCGGCCCGGCAATGCCGTCCACCACATTGCCCGGAAGGAAGCTGAAGGCATTGCAGGTCGCATCCGGTGCAATGGCTTCGATGCTGATCTTGCCGAGCGGCACCGTGGGCCGATTGTCCTCATCGCTCCATCTTTGCGTTGGGTCGTTGGTGGGATCGCCCTGTTTGCCCAGGATCGCCGTGAGGTCGAAGGCAACCGGCCCTTTGGCCAAGCGGTCCTTGAGCTCGCCGGCATAGAAGTCGGGTCCTTTGGCTTTGGCCTCGTCGGGCGTGAGCCCGAGCTCGCCCGCTTCCGGGATCAGCTTGTATTTGATGACCTGCGCTTCGCCGGCCGCATTGGTGAAGGTGAAGGCATGCACGCCAAAATAATCCACTCCCGCATAGCTCGCCGGCACCAGGTGCGAAGTGAGCCAGGCGTTCAGCAGCGTCGATTCCGGATGGGCCCCGAAAAACGCTTTGATCTTGTCTTGATCGCCGGTCGCGACGGTCTTCAAGAACTCGACGAACAGCTCCGGCGTCTTCACGAAGAACATGGGCGCCGAGATGGTCACGATGTCGGTACTTGCTCCACTACCGAGATCGAATTTGACGGCAAGACCCCGGACGTTGTCCTGGGCGTTGTCCGGCGCCTCTGGATTGCCGCCGCCCAAGGAGAAGCGGGCGATGATGGGGACGGGTTTTGCGAGATGGGGCGCCTTCGACAGCTTTGGCGCATCGGCCGATGGCGTGAACTGGCCGGTCAGGCAAATGCCCTTGGTATGAGCGGCGCGATCGCCGGCATGCTTGCCGAAGACGCCGTTCAAGGCGTCGACCAGATCCGCCGGCGTCGCGTCTGCCGCAAGGCTTGCGACGGCGCTTCCGGCCAATGCCAGTGCGCCGCATAGCGTGCCCAGCGCACACAATCGGATGCTTACACGTCTCATCTCGTGTCCTCCTATTAACCTTCCACATATTACCGCCATCCCTCTCAATTGGAGATGACAGATTGATGCCCCGGAGGTGGGAGATTGCGCCGGTTCTTGGCAGCAAAGGTTCCCAATGTGTCATTTGACACGGAGTTCGGGTCACGCGCGCTGTATAAGGCGTGAAAGCCAAGGAGGCAGCTCGCGGCCGTTTATTTGGCCTCCGGGCGCGATGGAGACGATGCTGACTCACGCAGAGACGACGGCCCGAGATGCCGTCCGCAATTATGCTCTGGCGCTGCTCATTTTTGCGGCGGCCATCATCGCCCGTATCCTGCTCGACTATGTGGTTCCGGAACGGCTTCCCTTCATCACCTTTTTCCCAGCCGTCTTGTTGGCTGCCTATTATTGCGGTCTCGCACCATCCCGTCCTTGTCCTCGTCCTGTCCGCCATCGTCGGAACCATCTGGAGCGACCCGACCGGAGCGAGCACGACCGTCTTCTACGTCGCCAGCTTTCTGCTTTTCGTCGGGCTTTCAGGCGTCAACATTGCGCTCGTGCATTATTTGATGACGATGCTCGTTCGGCTCAGGCAGCAGGACCAACAGCTGTCGATGATCAATCGCGAGCTCAAGCACCGCATCAAGAACCTCTTCTCGATCGCCAACTCGATTTGCCTGCAAACGATCAAGCCAGGAAGATCTGCCGAAGAAATGTCGAAGGCGGTGACCGGGCGCATCATGGCCATAGCCGCGGCTCAGGACTTGCTGACCGCGACGGCATCCGAAGGCGCGGACTTGCGTGAGCTCGTGGCCGCGCTCGTGACCACGCTGGCACCTGAGCCCTCGCGGCTCAAGGTCGAGGGACCGGCGATACACCTGCCTGCCGACGCGACGACCCCGTTTGCGCTCGTCCTGCACGAGCTGGCGACGAACGCGCTGAAATATGGTGCGTGGTCTGGAGATGCCGGTTTCGTCAAGTTGAGCTGGTCAACGGAGGATGGCCAACTGGACTTTCGGTGGCGGGAGCACGATGGGCCGCTCATCGCCCCGCCGATGCGCGAGGGTCTAGGACGCGCGCTCATCAGCAAGAGCCTCCCCGGAGCGATCGTGACCCACGATCTCAAAGCCGACGGGCTGGAGTGTAAGATCAGGCTGCCGCTGGCCCCGCTCTCGGCGTGACAGTGAAGAGGCTATTCCCCGTCCGTGCCGGAAAGCGTCGGATCGCGCCAAGGCGGGCTGATGCGAAGGGTCACGGTGCAGCGCAAGCCCTCATCCCTCCAATCGAGCACGGGTTCGGCGGGCTCTTGGTTAGTGCGTCTCCGTCGTGGCCACGCTCCACCACCCGCCCCTGGCTGCAGACTTGCCGCCTATTGGCTTCCCTTCACCGCCAACCGCGCCGATACCCTGGTGCTGGCCCCGCTCTGGTCGTTTCGGAGGCTCTTATCGCCTCGATCGTGAGCAAGGTCGCGCATCTTCTTAAGGGCCTGCGCTGAGGCTCGCGTCTTGGCGTTGGCCCTCTTGGCTGCT
>JAENXG010000099.1 GCA_016649675.1 Methyloceanibacter sp. | reverse complement strand
GGGCCGATCTGTCGGACATTGCCGGGCTGAAAGCTTCAGGCGTCGAAGTGGTCTCGCTGGCTCAGGCTCTGGAGAAGCCGCCTTCCTGGCTCAAATCCGTTCTCGGGCAGGTCAATCCTCGCGCGGACGATCCCGTGCTCGCGCTCAACACCGCGCTGATGACGGGTGGCGCTGCCTTGCGCATCCATCAGGGTGTCACCCTCGATAAGCCCATCCATCTCATCCAGCTCGACGGCAAGGGCGCGCCCGCCTCAACCGTCACGCGGAACGTCGTGGTTGCGGAGCCCGGAAGCTCCGTGATGGTGGTGGAGAGCTTTGGCAGTCTCGGCATTCGGGGGCTGCAGCGGAATGCGGCAACCGAGCTTCTGGTGGGTGACAAGGCCGCGGTCAGGCATGTGAAGCTCGAAAGGGAAGGGGAGGACGCGCTCCATCTCTCGACCTGGCTGGTTGGGCTTGGCGCCGACGCCCGCTACGACGCCTTTCAGTTCTCGACCGGCGCCGCCACTATCCGCAACCAGGTTTATGCGCGCTTTGCGGGCGAAGGCTCGGCGCTCGACATTTCCGGCGCCTTCCTCATGCGCGGCCGCCAGCATTGCGACACGACGCTCCTCGTCGAGCATGCCGTGCCGCGCTGCACCAGCCGCGAGCTGTTCAAGGTGGTGCTCGACGACGAGGCCCGCGGTGTCTTCCAGGGCAAGATCATTGTGTCTCCGGGCGCGCAGAAGACCGACGGCAAGCAGATGGCAGGAGCGCTGCTTCTGTCGGAGACGGCAGAGTTTGACTCAAAGCCCGAGCTTGAGATTTTCGCCGACGACGTGGTGTGCGGCCATGGCTCGACCTCGGGCCAGATCGACGAGGAGCTGTTGTTCTATCTCGAGACACGCGGCATCCCGGAAGCCGAGGCCCGCGCGCTCCTGATCCAGGCCTTTGTTGGCGAGGCGTTCGAGCGCATCGAGGATGAGGGGCTGCGCAACGCCTTTGCCGCGGCTTCCGCCGAATGGCTCGGCGTCAGGCTCGATTGAGGAGCGGTAATGACCGTCCTCACCCCGTCGGCCAAGGATCTCCAGGCGATTGCCGCGCCCTTCGATGTGGATGCTATCCGCGCCGACTTCCCGATCCTGTCCCGCCAGGTGAACGGCCAGCCTCTCGTCTATCTGGATAATGGCGCCTCGGCGCAGAAGCCGCGCGTGGTGCTGGAGACAATCCAGCGCGCCTATGGCGAGGAATACGCCAATGTGCATCGCGGGCTCCACTATCTGAGCAACCTCTCGACCGCCAATTTCGAGAAGGCGAGGGAATCCGTGCGCCGCTTTCTCAACGCGCGCTCCGACGAGGAGATCATCTTTACCCGCAACGCCACCGAGGCGATCAACCTCGTCGCCTCGTCCTATGGCGCTCCCAAGATCGGGAAGGGCGACGAGATCTTGCTGACCATCATGGAGCACCATTCCAACATCGTGCCGTGGCATTTCCTGCGCGAGCGCCAGGGCGCGGTGCTGAAATGGGCGCCGGTGTCCGACGAGGGCGAGTTCCTGCTGGAGGAATTCGAGCGCCTGATCGGCCCGCGCACCAAGATGATCGCCATCACGCAGATGTCGAACGTGCTCGGCACCATCGTGCCCATCAAGGAAGTGGTGAAGATCGCGCGCGCCCGCGGCATTCCGGTGCTGGTTGACGGCGCGCAAGGGGCGGTGCATCTCCCCGTGGATGTGCAGGATCTCGATGTCGATTTCTACGCCTTCACCGGCCACAAGCTCTACGGGCCGACCGGCATTGGCGTGCTCTACGGCAAGAAGGAACACCTCGAGACCATGCGGCCGTATCAGGGCGGCGGCGAGATGATCGGCACGGTCAGTTGCGACGTCATCACCTATGCCAAGCCGCCCCACCGCTTCGAGGCGGGTACCCCCGCAATCGTGCAGGCCATCGGGCTCGGCGCGGCACTCGAATATGTCGAGAGCGTCGGGCGCGAGCGCATCAGGAGCCACGAGGACGCGCTGCTGGCCTACGCCATGGGGCGCCTCGGCGAGTTGAATTGGCTGCGCATTTTCGGCCGCGCCAAAGACAAAGGCAGTATCATCGCCTTCGATATGGAGGGCGCCCACCCCCATGACGTGAGCACCATCCTTGACCGTTATGGAGTGGCCGTGCGGGCTGGCACCCATTGCGCCGAGCCGCTGCTTGCCCGGTATGGGGTCACCTCGACATGCCGGGCTTCCTTCGCCATGTATAATACGTTCGAGGAAGTGGATAGACTCGTGGAGGCGCTGAACAAGGCGCGTGAGATGTTTTCTTAAGTCGATGGACCAAATGACTGAGAAGATTCAAGAGAACGAGGTCGCAGCAGTGCCCGAGGAGCCGGCTCCCGCTTCCGTGGAGGCTGGCCCCCCCGTTCCGGCGGCAGAACCTGTCACTGCCAAGGGCGACGGATCGGCGATTCCGCCGGCGGAGCTCGAGCGGCTCAGGGACGACCTCATCGCCGCGCTCAAGACCGTGTTCGATCCCGAGATCCCCGTCGACGTCTACGAGCTCGGCCTTATCTACCGCCTCGATGTCGATGACGACCGCAACATCGAGGTGGACATGACGCTGACGGCTCCGGGCTGCCCGGTCGCGGGCGACATGCCGGGCTGGGTCGAGAACGCCGTCGCGTCGGTGCCGGGCGTCGGCCAGGTCAAGGTCAAGCTCGTGTTCGACCCGCCGTGGGACATGACGCGGATGTCCGACGAGGCGCGGCTTGCGCTGAACATGTTCTGAGGGCAAGACTTGAAGGACAAGACTTGAAGCGCCGCCCGCCTCAACCCAATTGGAAGCCATGAGCATTCGTCCCCGCCTGCAAGTGATGAGCCTGACCGAGGCTGCCGCCGAGCGCATCCGCGCGCTTTCGGCCGCCTCCGGCAAGGAGATCGCCGGCGTTCGCATCGGCGTGAAGAATGGCGGTTGCGCCGGCATGGAATACACCATGACCTATGCCGAGACGCGCAACCCCCATGACGAGCTGATCGAGGACAAGGGCGTCAAGCTCCTCATCGAGCCTACCGCGGTGATGTTCCTGCTCGGCACCGAGATGGACTACCGCGCCGACCGGATGCGCTCGGGCTTCGTGTTCAACAACCCGAACCAGACGAGCGCCTGCGGCTGCGGGGAGTCGGTCTCGCTCAAGCCCGCTGAGGCGGCAGAGAGCGGCGCCGAGGCCCCCGAGCAAGCGTCTTAGCGCTCCCCCACGATCCAACGCGCTTCATCATGCCCGGACTCGATCCGGGCATCCATGTCTTGGCCCGCCGACGTCCAAAAACGTGGATGGCCGGGACAAGCCCGGCCATGACCATCAACACTAGTGGTGTGGCTTATCTTCCGTCTTCAGCCCTGAGGGACCCGCACCGGGCGCATCATGAAGGCGGGGACGTGGTCGCCCATGCCCTGCTGATTTGAACGTGCGGGCTGGAGCTGAGGTGCCCTGCCTGGCGGGCGGTCGGCAGGGGCAGGTGCAGCATGAGTGTGCGTCGGTTTCCGCTCACCCTGGTGCCTGTGCTGGTCGTGCCGGGGTTCGTTCCGGCGTTCATCCCTCGGCTTGGCGTCGTTGCCGTTCTGAGGGGGGGCGGTCCGCGGTGTCTCAGGGGACGCGCTCCGCGGTGCTTCAGGGGACGTTCTTCGCGGCGTCTCAGGGGGCGCGCTTCGCGGCGTCTCAGGGGGCGCGCTCCGCGGTGCGGCCGGCGCCGCGTGCCTTGAAGGTTGTTTTGCCTGCGCGCCCCTGCTGGAAGAGGAAGAGCCCTTCTGGTGTTGAGGGCGACCGCCGCGGCGATGCCGGCCATTCGACCGGGACTCCGATGCTTCGCCAGGCTCGGCCGGAGTGGCCGCGCCGTCGATCCACGGGATCTCTTGGCGGAGCAGCTTCTCGATGGCTTTGAGCGCCTTGAAGTCTCTCGGCGTCACCAGCATGGCGGCGAAGCCTTCGCGCCCGGCCCGCCCTGTGCGCCCAATGCGGTGCACATAGTCTTCAGGATGGATGGGCACGTCGTAATTGAAGATGTGGCTCACGTCGGGGATATCGAGCCCGCGCGCTGCCACGTCGCTCGCGGCAAGAAAGGCGATCGAGCCGTTGCGGAAGGCGTCGAGCGTCGCCGTGCGCTGATGCTGGTCCAAGTCTCCGTGCAATGCACCGACATTGAAGCCGTGCCGGAGCAGCGACCGGTACACGATGCCGACATCCTTCTTGCGATTGCAGAAGATGATGGCGTTCTTCACGTCAACCTCCCGCATCAAGGCTCGGAGCGCCTCGCGCTTGCCGGCGGGATCGTCGGGGGCCTTTTTCAGCCTTTGCACGATGGTGGCTGCAGCCGTCGCCGACGGGGCCACCTCGATGCGCTCTGGCCGGGACAGGAAATTGTCGGCAAGGCGCTGGATCTCAGGCGGCATAGTGGCTGAGAAGAACAGCGTCTGCCGCGTGAAGGGGAGGAGCTTGCAGATACGCTCGATGTCGGGAATGAAGCCCATGTCGAGCATACGGTCGGCCTCGTCGACCACGAGGATCTCGATGCCGTTCAGCAGCAGCTTGCCGCGCTCGAAATGGTCGAGCAGCCGGCCCGGGGTTGCGATCACCACGTCGGCGCCGCGATCGAGCTTGCGGTCCTGGTCGTCATAGGACACGCCACCGATCAGCAGCGCTACGGTCAGCTTATGGTTCTTGCCGAGGATCTCGAAATGCTCGGCGACCTGCGCCGCAAGCTCGCGGGTGGGCTCGAGGATCAGCGAGCGCGGCATACGCGCGCGTGCCCGGCCTCGCTCGAGCCGCGTCAGCATCGGGAGCACGAAGGAAGCGGTCTTGCCGGTCCCCGTCTGCGCGATACCGAGCACGTCGCGGCCCGACACGGCGATGGGGATGGCTTGGTCTTGAATGGGGGTGGGAGTATCGAAGCCTGCCGCCTCAACGGCAGACAACACTTTCAGGCTTAGTCCAAGATGTGAAAAGGTCATGCGTTAGCAAAAATTCCGCGAGGAGTGCCCCGCGTATCTTCTTTCGTTAGGCACAAAGATTTGCTGCAACGATTCGCAGGCTTTGCGCAAGACACCAATTGAGCATTGCAGCCAAAAGCCTGCACCACTCCACCCTCAAATAGGCGGCGTGGCGCATCGGCGCAAGGGGCAAAATGCGCCGCGAGCGCTCGGGGGCAAGGGCAGCGCAAGCGCAATTCAGTCCTCTTTGCCCGGCGCTTCAGGCTTGCCGGGTCCCGGACCCGCGTCCCCAGGGCCTTCGCCGGCGCCTTCGTCGGCGTCCTCAGGCGGCGCCTTTTCCATGCTGTAGGTGCCGGGTTTGGTGACCTTGACGTAAAGGGAAATGTCCTTGTCTTCGTCGATGTCATAGGAGCTCACGGAGATCGTGGTCTGGTTCTCCTTGTCTTGCTCGCCACCCAATTCGATCGAGGCGTTGCCGAGCTTCTGATCGTTGACCTCCTTGACGGGAATGCTTTTTACGATGACCGGCGTCTTGCCATCGCCGAATGACAGCCATTGCACGTAGAGATTGACGGTCGCATTCTTGTCCCCGGCCATGACCACGAGCGCTCGATAGAAGCCGCCTTTGCCGTCGGCCGACCAGTGCCCGCCGCTCGCCACCTCGGAGACGTCGGGCGCCACGGTGTCGACCACCTTGCCGGCGTCCTCGGCGACCGCGAAGGACAGGGGAGCGGCAACGAGCAGGAGCGTCGCGGCGGCACGGAGAAAGATCGTGGTCATGATACACTCCTCACTTCGCTGTGGATCGCGCGGGCATGGACGCGCGTTCAGATGGCGATTTATAGGATATTGCGGCTTGTCGCGACAGAGGGTGAGGGCGGCGGGCCGTGTTAGGCGGGATTTTATGGCGCTAAGCGCTCCTCAAAGGGCTTCATGGTCATGAGCACGACCGACTTTGCCGACGTGGCCATCAAGCCGCCACTTCTGTTCCTTGGCGCGCTGGCACTCGGCTGCCTGTTGAGCCTCGTCATTCCCATCGGGCCCGGGCTAGCGTCGGCGAATGGGCTTGCGCTCGCCACGGGGTTCTCTTTGATTGTAATCGGCTTTGCCCTTGCCGCCGTCTCGGTCCGCGCCTTCGCCTTTGCCGGCACCGAAGTGGTGCCGGGAAGACCATCCACCGCACTCGTCACCACCGGTCCCTATAAGATCACGCGCAACCCCATCTATATCGGCTTCACGCTCGTCTATTTCGGCCTCGCCATCGTGCTGACAAGCGCGTGGGTGCTCCTACTGCTCATTCCGGTGCTGGTCGTCTTGCAGCGCGGCGTGGTGGAGCGCGAGGAGGCCTATCTTGAGCGGCAGTTCGGCCGGCCCTACCGCAGCTACAAGGCGCACGTGCCGCGCTGGCTCTGAGGAGAAGCTGCCTCAGCCAGCAGCTCAAATATCCAGCGCGTCTGGCTTGGCGAACTCGGCGCGCTCCTGGATGAATTGGAAGCGCGCTTCGGGCTTGTTGCCCATCAGCTGATCGACGAGCTTGCTCAGCGTTCGCTCCTCTTCGGCAATCTCGACGCGCAGCAGGGTTCGCACGGACCGGTCCATGGTCGTCTCTTTGAGCTGCTTCGGCATCATCTCGCCCAGGCCCTTGAACCGTGAAACGTCGACCTTGCCCTTGCCGTTGAACTCCGAGGCCATGAGCTCGTCCTTGTGGGCGTCGTTACGGGCGTAGAAGGTCTTAGCCCCCTGGCTCAGGCGATAGAGCGGCGGCACGGCGAGATAGAGATGGCCGCCCTCGATGAGCCCGCGCATCTCCTGATAGAAGAAGGTGATGAGCAGCGAGGCGATATGCGCGCCATCGACATCGGCGTCGGTCATGATCACCACCTTCTCGTAGCGCAAATCGTCCTCGCGATAGCGAGTGCCCGTGCCGCAGCCGAGCGCCTGGATGAGGTCGCTTAAGAGTTGGTTGTCGGCAAGCTTGGTCGAGCTTGCACTCGCGACATTGAGGATCTTGCCTCTGAGCGGAAGCACCGCTTGCGTCGCCCGGTCGCGGGCCTGCTTGGCGGAGCCTCCGGCCGAGTCGCCCTCGACGATGAAGATCTCGGTGCCTAGCGCGCCGCTTGCCGCGCAATCGGCAAGCTTGCCAGGGAGGCGCAAGCGGCGGGTCGCCGTCTGCCGCCCGATTTCCTTCTCTTTCTTGCGGCGGAGCCGCTCTTCGGAACGGTCGACCACCCAGTCGAGCAGGCGGTTGGCTTGGGTCGGGTTGCCGGTGAGCCAATGGTCGAAAGCGTCGCGCAAGGCGCTTTCGACGATGCGTGCCGCCTCGGGGCTTGCCAGCCTGTCCTTGGTCTGGCCCTGGAACTCGGGCTCGCGCATGAAGAGGGAGAGTATGGCGGCCGCCGTGCCGAGCACGTCGTCGGCTGTGAGCTGGGCCACGCGCTTGTTGCCGGTGAGCTCGCCATAGGCACGTAAGCTCTTGGTCAGCGCCGCCCGCAAGCCTGCTTCATGCGTTCCGCCGTCGGGCGTGGGCACGGTGTTGCAATAGGTGCTCAGGAAGCCGTCGTCGCTTGCAATCCAGGCGATCGCCCATTCGACCGAGCCGTGGCCTTCGGTCCTCTCGATCCTGCCGGCGAAGAAATCGTTGGTGACGGTTTCCTGGCCTTCGATGCGGCTTGCCAGAAAATCCTTGAGCCCGCCGGGGAAGTGGAGGACGGCGCTCTCCGGCGTCTCGCTGTCGCCCCCAAGCGCAGCCTTGGCGCAGGACCATCTGATCTCGACGCCACGGAACAGATAGGCCTTCGAGCGCGCCATGCGGAAGAGCCGCGCCGGCTGGAAAGCGGCGCCTTTGCCGAAGATCTTGGGGTCGGGCTTGAAGCGGACCTTGGTGCCGCGGCGGTTCTTCACGGACCCTAGGCTCTTGAGCGGACCGTCGGGCGCGCCCCTTGTATAGCTCTGCCGGTATAGCTTCTGGCCCCGCGCCACCTCGACCTCGAGAGTTTCCGACAGCGCGTTGGCGACCGAGACGCCGACGCCGTGCAGGCCGCCGCTCGTGGCATAAACCTTGGAGTCGAACTTTCCGCCCGAATGCAGCGTGGTCATGATGACTTCGAGGGCGGACTTCTTCTTGAACTTCGGATGCGGATCGACGGGAATGCCGCGGCCATTGTCGGTGACGGTGAGGAAGCCGTCGGCCTCGAGCTCGACCTCGATACGACTGGCGTGGCCCTCCACCGCCTCGTCCATGGCGTTGTCGAGCACCTCGGCGAAGAGGTGATGCATCGCCTTCTCGTCGGTGCCGCCGATATACATGCCGGGGCGCCGGCGCACGGGCTCGAGCCCCTCCAAGACCTCGATATCGGCGGCGGTATAGTCCTCG
>JAENXG010000062.1 GCA_016649675.1 Methyloceanibacter sp. | reverse complement strand
GCAGGCCTCAGAGAAGCCGCCAAAATCCACCAAGAAATGATCGCTGCCCTCTGCCTCGCGTGGCGAGGGGCTTAGCCGAGCGCCGCGTCAGGGCGCCCATGAGGGGCCGTGTCTGAGGAGAGCGATGGCGACGGCAGGCGAGCGAGGCTGAATGGGCCGACCTCCGGGGTCCGTACATCGGCGAAGCTCCGTGACAGGACGAGGCTCGCGCCAGCGACGGTCAGCACCAGAAACGCCGCGCAACCGGCGCCGAGCAGAAATCCGGCCGCCGAAGGACACGGTGCCATGGTGCGCACGGGAGCGACGAAGTCGGTGCTCGGATAAAAGATCCTCGCGTCCTCTAAGGATTGACTTGAGTCCATGTTGAGACGCCCTTTTCCCTGCTTGGGTCGACTGACGCGACCATTGAGGCTTGTCTAGCAGGGAGTCCTTGTCTTTCAGTAAAGTCCCCGTCGCCTGAGTTTTACTGTTACGAATGAGTAAATCTCATTCCTCATCTCTGGGTAGCGTATCTTCTTCATCGCGCCAGCATACACGGCGCCTAGTGCTCGTCGTCGGAGCCTAGAACGCTGAGCCCGAAGCGGCGAAGCTTCGAATAGAGGCTCTGGCGGCTGAGGCCCAGCATCTCCGCGGCAGAGGCGCGGTTGTCTCCGGTCAGCTCGAGTGCCGCCTCGATGCACAGCCGCTCGATGACGTCGGTCGTCTCGCGCACGAGTTCTTTCAGCGTCACACGGCCGACCAACTGGGTGAGCTGCTCGACCGAGCGTGGCAGCTCGCGGGGACGCCGCGGCTTGACCGGCTCGCGCCCGCTGATATTGCGAATGGTGAAGCCGTAACAAGGATGCTCGCCGGTCAGCACCGACACCGCTGAGAGCTCGACCTCCTCGGTCGCGCCGTACTCGCCGCGCAGGATAGTCGAGAAATGCCGCACGGCCCCATGCTCGCGCATATTGGCGATAAGGGCAGCGAGATCCACCCCGGGGCGCCCCACCCATCGATCGAGCGGCTCTCCCCTCGCCTGCTCCTCGGATGCGAGCTCGGCGAGATCGAGGAAGGCGGGGTTGGCGGTCAGGATGCGCCGGTTGAGGTCGGTCACGACGAAGCCATCGGGCAGGCTCTCGACCACGCTGAACAGCTTCGAGCCCGTCCGCGGCGAGGCGGGGCCTGCCTCGACCGGCGAGAGGCGCACCAGGAAGTGTGAGGCGTTCTCCTGGCGGAACAGAGAGGCGCCGACGATGGTCTCCTGGCTGCCCTCATTGAGCTTGGCGGTCAGATCGTCGGCGCGTCCGGTCGCGCGGACTTGCGCCAGATGCGTCTGCACGGCTTTGGCGCCCTCGACATCGAACAGCTCGGGGAAGGCGCGACCTGCGAGACGCTTGATGGTCTTGTTGAGGAGCTTGCCGGCGGCGGGATTGGCCTCCACCACCTTCAGACTGTTGGAGTCGACGATCAGAATAGGCTGCGAGGCGATCTGGAACAGGAGCCGGTAGCGCGTCTCGGCGTGACGGAGCCGCACATATTCGCGCTCCATCGATTGCTGGGCGTCGACCAGGCGCTGCTGCAACGCCGCCACCGCCCGCAGGTCGCGGCCGACGGCGACGACGCGGCCGCTGGTGCCGACCTGGAGCGCGGAATAGCGCACCGGGAGGTCGGCGCCGTCTTTGGCCGGGTGAGTGACTTGGCGCCATCTGAGCGGCGCCTTGTTGGCTGCATCGCGCAACAGCTCTTCAATCTTCGGGCGGCTCTCGAGCGTGACGGTGTCGATAAAGCGCTGGCCGACCCAGGCCTCAAAGCCTTCCCGCGCGAGTTCCTCGCTGCCGAAGGCGACATCGCGGATGACGCCTTTGGCGTCGATAATCAAGGCGATATCGGCCGCTGCCGCTATGAGTTGAGCGGCAGTTTCGGCGTCTAGATCACCGAGCGTTCTCTTCGGGGCCCGGAACAGGTTCCCTGCTTCTCGAGCGAACACTGCGGCGGTTCCTGTCAAGATTGGTTTCGCACTTACAGTGTACATTTAGCGCTACGCAAGTGTACCGAGCAAGCTTGGAAACCCTCAGAACCGGCCGGAGGTCAGGGTGTGTCCACTTTGGTTGCAGGTTGGAACTGCTCCAATGATGCGGCAAAAAACCCGCCGAACCATGAGCTTGCAATCCTTGTTAGGCTAGCACCATCGGTGCTAGTTACCCTGTGCCGCCAACGAGGCCGGCGTTTGACTTAGGTCAACGCGCGGTGCGAGGAATTGTTGTTTCCGATATCCAGGCCGCCAACCGGGGGATAGCGGAGCTGGCGAAGGTCGAATTGAGGACTCGAATGGATTACGAGAATCGCTTCCGCAAGCATCTTGAAGCGCTGCACAGCGAAGGCCGCTATCGCGTCTTCGCCGATTTGAAGCGCCGTTGCGGAGCCTATCCGACCGCCCACCATTTCACCGAAGCGGGCACCAACGACGTGACCGTGTGGTGCTCCAACGACTATCTCGGCATGAGCCAACATCCTGCCGTCCGCGCCGCCATGCACGAGGCGATCGAGGAAGTGGGCGCGGGCTCCGGTGGCACCCGCAACATCTCCGGCACCACCCATTATCATGTGGAGCTCGAGGCCGAGCTTGCCGACCTTCATGGCAAGGAGGCTGCGCTCCTCTTCACCTCCGCCTATATCGCCAACGACGCGACGCTCTCGACCCTGGTCAGGCTGATCCCCGGCACAGTGATCTTCTCCGACGAGAAGAACCATGCCTCGATGATCGAAGGCATCCGCCACGGCGGCGGCGCGAAGCATATCTTCCGGCATAACGACGTCGAGCATCTCGAGGAGATGCTGAAACAGGTGCCGCTCGCGACGCCCAAGATCATCGTGTTCGAAAGCGTTTATTCGATGGACGGGCATATCGCGCCGATCGCTGCGATTTGCGATCTCGCCGAGAAGTACAATGCGCTCACCTATCTCGATGAGGTCCACGCCGTCGGCCTCTACGGCCCGCGCGGCGGCGGTATCGCCGAGCGCGACGGCGTCATGGATCGCGTCGACATCATCAACGGGACGCTTGCCAAGGGCTTTGGCGTCATGGGCGGCTATATCGCGGCGAGCAAGGCCTGCTGCGACGCCATCCGCTCCTTTGCGCCGGGCTTCATCTTCACCACCTCCCTGGCGCCGGCCATCGCCGCGGGCGCGCTTGCCAGCATCCGGCATCTGAAACGGAGCGAGATCGAGCGCGCGCGGCTCAAGGAGCGGGTGCGGACGGTGAAAGGTCTGATGAACGAGGCAGGCCTGCCGGTGATGGACAATCAGAGCCACATCGTGCCGGTGATGGTCGGCGATCCCGTGCACTGTAAGGCGGTCACCGACACGCTGCTCACCCACTACCGGATCTACGTGCAGCCGATCAATTACCCGACCGTGCCACGCGGCACCGAGCGGATGCGCTTCACGCCCTCCCCGGTGCACACCGACGCCGAGATCGCCTATCTGATCGGCGCGCTCGAGGAACTGTGGGCCGCCTGCCCGGTCGCCAACGGCCAATATGTGAGGCTCGCCGCCGAGTAGCCGTCTTTCGGCGTCTCTCTGCTTCGCCGCTTCCTCGCAAGAGTGTTACTGGCACGACGCCCCTCCGTCCCTAAATATGGGTCAGCGTAAGCGGACCTTGTGGAGGCCGTGCATGTCTGCCCGAAGCTTGATCTTGCTGGCCGTTTCCACCCTGGCGCTGGCCTTCAACGCCGGGCCGGCGCGCGCCCAGGACATCGAGGCATGCTTCGCCACGGCCGACCGGGTGGCCAACGGCGAGCCGGTCACGGCCGAGGACAAACGCGCTGGCCACGAGGCCTGTCAGCGTGCGCTCGCGGCCTCGTCGAGCGTGGTGCAGAAGTCCCAAATTCAAGAGGCCGATTTCGATATCGTGGGGCGCCCGCCCAAAAATTGAACCGAGGTTCGGTAATGAGACTGCGCTCGAGGACCGCTGATCTAGCCTCGTCCGCGGACGCCAAACGTCACTCAGGACTCTCGGCGTTCTCTTCAAAAAAGAACCGTAACATTTCGCGCGAGGCGTCGGGACCGTGCGGATCGGTGTAAGTGCCATCCGGGCTACCGCCGGACCAAGCATGGCCGCTGCCATGGATGAGCCATCGTTCCGCTGTTACCAATCCCGTCTCGTCCCGCGTGACCGTGCGGGTGTAGGGGCGGGCCGCGCTGCCTCGGGACTTTGCGTGCTCGACGGTCTCGCCGAGCTTGGCGTGCGCCTCGACAATCTTGGCAGCGTTGGAAGGGTGGACAATCGTATCCGCGTCGCCATGAAAGACGATGATCCGAATGCGGGCATGATCGTCTCCGCCGCCGCGCAGCTTTCGCCGCCGGAGGCGCAATCCTGAATCGCCGCGCATCGCCGCGAAGGCGGAGGCCACATCGGTGGCGGACTTGTAAGACAGGCCTGAATGGACTCCAACAGCAGCATAGAGCTCGGGATAGGTCGCTGCCATGACTGCGGCCATGGCGCCGCCGGCGGACAGACCGGCCACGAACACTCGCTCCCGGTCCACATCGTAATCTTCGGCAATCTCATTCGTGATCCCGGCGATGATGGCGGGCTCGCCGCGCCCACGGGTTTGATCCTCAGGCCTGAACCAGTGCCAGTACAAGGATGGGTTGGCGGCTTTGGACTGGCTGGGATACGCCACGATCAATCCGTGCTCCTCGGCGAAGTCATTCATGCGGGTGCCTGCCGCAAAATCGTCGGCATCCTGCGTGCCGCCATGCAGCATGATCAGCAACGGGCGTTTGCCACCGGGGTGACGACGCGGCATATAAAGCTTGTAGTTTCGGCTCCCGGCCGCGCAGGTAAACGAGCGGCTCAGGAACTGAGCACCGTCCGGGATCTCGAGCGCTTTGCGGGATTTGACGCCCGAGAAGGCATCAAGACCAAGACCCGGCAGCTCGGTCGGGCGGAGCTGCCCGAGGAGACCGTTTAAGGGGCCCACCGCCGGGACACTCCATTGGCGTCCCGATCCCTCGGATGGAGCCTCAAATACTTCAAGGCGCGGCGCCGCGATCTCGGGCGCTGCAACATCCGGCGTGAGATCGATGACACGACTCTCGATCGCGCGCGCCGCGCCCGCGCGTTCGCTCAGCGGATCAGAGTGAACCTGTCCCCGGCCCGACAAGGCGTCTTGAATGAGGCGCGTGGCTTCGGTGAGCTTTCGGCCGCGGGTCAAATTCATCGCCGCACGCATCGCAGCCGCAATATCCATGTTCATGTTTTGGTTCCCTGTGATTCAGCTGAGGGGCGCGTCATCAGCCAATGCGATCGGCCAGCGCGCTTTTGATGTCTTTGCTGGCGTGAAGGGCACCAAGCACGGTGATGGATTCAATGGTCGCCAAGGCGAGTGCCGGCGTCACGTCAGGGGCAATGCTGGCGAGCCCAAGCACCTTGATGTGGAGCTTTTCACCGGCGGCTTTGATGGCCTCCAAGTCCGCCCTGGTATAGTGCCGGAGACCGAGCTCCAGCGTATGCCGCACGATTGATTTCCTGACTTCCTCTCCATGGCTCGAAAGCTGGTTGCGGATCGCCGTCCGAATGAAATCCGTTCGGTTGGAATAGAAGCCTTCCTGCACCAGCAAATCGATATGCCCGAGGTCGACATAACCAAGGTTGATCGTAATCTTTTCGGTTTCGCACGCTCGCTCGCGGATTCGATGAATCTCGGCAGCCATCAGCACATCCTCCATCCGATTGGATGGTATATGGATGGTCACCGGATGTTTTGCAAGGACCCATTTGGCGGGGGCACTCCCGCCGCTGGGCATGCCAGCGCGGTTGCTCTTACGCGGCCCTTGCCCCGGTCGGCTGCACGACGATCGAGCCCTTGTCGCCGTTCAAAATCTCGGCGTCGGCGAGCCTGAAATTCTCCATGCGCACCGTATGATAGCGGTCGAAATAGTCCTTGAGCGGCTTCTCGATGGCCCTGTCGTAGTCGGGCCGCGCCACGTGGGTGGCGCCCTGCACCACCTTCACGATCTTGCCATCGCGCACGATCAGCTCGCCGTTCTTGAACACGAGCTCAGGCGTGGCGAACATCGCCTCCCGGTCCGGATCGTCGCGATAGACGGTGATGTCGCCGGAGGCGCCCACTCCCAAATGCCCGCGGTCCTTCAGGCCTAAGCTCCGCGCCGGGCCGGCGCGGGTCAGGATCGCAATCTCGTCCAGCGTGTATTCGCGGGTGAGCGACTTGAGCGTGCTCTGGCCTTGCGCGTCGGGATTGATCTTCTGCAGCATGTCGTTGCGGAAGCCCTTGTCCATGAGCAGCCTGATCAAGTGCGGATAGGTGTAGAACGGCGCGCCGTTCGGGTGGTCGGTGGTGAGGAAGATGCGCCAGGGATCGTCCATCAGCAGAAACGTCTCGAGCCCAATCGCCCATTGCAGCGCGTTGACGAAGCTCTTGTCGCGATAGCGCATGGGCACCACGCCGCAGCCCGCATCGCACTCGATGTCCATGACCACGGACTTCTTGGGACTTGCGTTCTTCGAGATGGCGTATTGGCGCATGCTGTCGCCCGACGCCGTGCAGGTCTGCCCGAACATGACCTGACCGACATCGATGGAGATGTTTGGGCTCTTGTTGACGAGCTCGGCGAGCCGCGCCGCGCCTGAGGAGAATTTCCGATCACCTTCGGTGCCGTAGCTCAGGAACTGCGTATGCGTCATATGCAGTCGCAAGCCGTCCATGGCGCGGATGGTGGCAAGGGTCGACTCGATATTGCCGGGGATGCCGAGATTGCAGCCATGCACATGCAGCGGGTGGGTGACGCCGAGCTCCTGCAGCGCCCTGGCGAGCGTGACGACGATCTGCCGTGGCGTGACATGGTAGTAGACGTGCTCCTCGTCGAGATCGAGCTTGCGCTGGTTGAACTTGAAGGCGCTGATGCCGCCCGGATTGACGACCTTGACGGCGATGGCCTGGGCGGCATGCATGGTCCAGGCGACGTAGTCCTTGATGCTCTCGAAGTCCTGCTTAGCCGCGAGCTGGCGCAGAAAAAAGTCGTCGCTGCCGAGCATGACGTAGGCGCCTTTGTCGACCATCGGCGTATCGCCCATCTCCATATGGGCCTGGCGGGCATTGACAGGAAGCATGGCCGGCTCGAAGCAGGCGGTGTAGCCCATCTCGGCGTAGCGATAGCCGGTGACCATGGTCGAGGGCACGGCGTGACCGGTGCCTGCCCGCGTCAGGTCGGTGCGCTGAACCTCATCCTTCAAATGGTCTTCGGGCAGCAGCATGCGGGCGATGGTCACTTTGCCGCCGCCGATATGGGTGTGCGGGTCGATGGCGCCGGCCATCACGATCCGGCCTTTGAGATCATAGGTCTCGTTGGCGCGGGCGCCGGGCTTGGCGGCGACGATCTTGCCGTCCTCGACATAGATGTCGCGGACCTCGCCGCTCACTTTATTGGCGGGGTCGTAGACCTTTCCGCCGGTAAGCTTGATGAGCATTTTCGCTTCGCTCCGACCCTACAGTGCGGCTTGGATAGCCGCGAGCACATCGGCCGCTGACGGAAGCTCCGCGCGGCCGAGATCCTTGAGCGGCAAAGACACGACATTGTCGACCCGGACGAGGCGTCCCGCATGGTCCACCCCGGGTGTGCCGATGGGAATGAACACAGCGGGCGGCTTTGCCAGCTTGAGGCCCGGCGTGCCGAGAACGATGGTCGGCAGATCGGTCTCGGGCGGCCCGAGGTCCGGCGAGATCGACGCGATCCAGACGAGCAGATCTCCCTCCCCGTCCTTGAGCATGCGACCGATCGCGTAGCGGTAGGGATCGTAGTCGGGCGCGCCGCTCGCATAGCTCACCCGGAGCGGATAGCCGCTTTGCCAGCCGCAAACCGCAGCGGCAGTGATCGCCCCTTCGGCCCCGCCAAGCGCGAGGCCAACGAACCGCGTCGTTTGATTGAGGTCCTTAGCGAGCCCGGTGAACTGCTCGACGGCAAGCTCGGCATGGGGGAAGTTGAGCGAAGGCGGCGCCCACACCACGACACCGTATTTCGCTTTGCGGCAGTGCTCGGCAAGCGCATCGATATCGGCAAGGCTCACGCCGTCGATCTCAAGCGGCTTCAGCCGGAAGCCGTTGAGCCGCGCCCTGAGCGCCGCCACTACCTCGCCCGCCTGCTCGGGCTTACAGGGAAGCGTGACAACCTCGCCAACGCGCGATCCTTTGGCGCCGGAGCGATCGAGCCCCTTGCCGATGAACACGACCGTGCGCTTCGGCGCCGTCACGTCGAACATCGAGTCGGGCGGGCTCACGATCTTCTCGAAGAAGCGGGGGTGAAGCTGATGCACGTCGCTTCCCGCAATGATGATGAGATCGGCACGGTTGCGCGTCTCGGTGAGCGTCGACGTCACCCAGCCGACGCTCTGCAGCACTTTGAAGTTGCGATATTGCGCCTCGCTCAAAGCGTGATCGACGATGCCGCCAGTGCGGTCGGCAAGCGCCGTCACGGCGCGCATGCCCTCCACGTCGGTGGCAAGGCCTCCATAGAGGGGAAGCGCGGCTTTTCCGATCAGCTTGGCCGCTTCCTTGATCGCTTTGGAGAGCTCGACGTCCTTGCCGCCGACTTGCGGGCGGGCCTCCGGAAGCTTGCGCTCGAAGCCGGCGACCGACTTCCCGCAGCTGTTCTTTACAACCTTGAGGCCCTTATCGGTTCGCTCGACGGTGAGATCGTCACAAATCATGCCGCAAAAAGGGCAGGCGACGTTCTCGAACCGCTTTGGCTCTGCGCGCTCGCCTGTGTTCTTGGGCGCGTTCGAACTCGGCATGAGGCTGGGCTCCCCCAAAAGGTGGGGAAAGAAAGCATGGGATGGGCGGCAACACAACTCGCGAGACGAGGGTTAGGTGTTCTTTCGGCGAAATCGCTTGCCAACAGAGCGCCGACGGTAGTGGGCTCGAGGCCCACTACCGAAAAGCGCTTCAGCGATAAGCGCGGGGCCCGAAACTGGGGCCCGCAGTCTTCCTGTCAGCCCGAGCGGCTCATGATCGCATGGTAGATCGCAAGCAGCACGACCGCACCGATGACCGCGACGAACATGCTGTAGAGGTTGAACCCGGTGATTCCTGTCGCGCCGATGGCGGTAAAGAGATAGCCGCCGACCACGGCGCCGACGATGCCGAGCACAATGTCCATCAGGAAACCCTGACCGGACCCACTGTAAAGCTTGCTGGCGATGAAGCCCGCGATCAGGCCCAAGACAATCCAGGCTAAAATCGACATTTGGTCACCTCGCTAAAATTGTTCCGGCCGTCTAACGCCTCAGCCCATCAAGCGTTGGATCTCAGCCCGGGTCGGCAATCGGCCGTCCGGGGTCAGCTTGTCGACCACATTCGGCAGCATGCGCGCAAGCTCGGCAACGACCTGATCCCGCGAAAGCCCCGTGCGCCGCGACAGCTCGTCGACCACGTCCTGGCCGAGCGCATCGGAAACCTGACCCTTTGAAATGTCCTTGTTGGCGCCGGGATTGATCCAGGTGTCGATCGTGTCGCTCAGTCCCTTTTGCTGGAACTGCTTGATGAGCCCGCCAAGCCCGTCAAGCACGTTGCCCGGCGAGGCGTCCGGCGCCGGGACCGGATCGGGGGACCGCGGTGGCGGTGCCGATGCGGGCGTGCTCGGCTGCTGACTGCCTTTGCCGCTCATGTAGCGCGACGCAAGAAGCGCGAGCAGCGCGATGATCAAGGGCTTCGCCACGCTGCCACCCGGGACCGGGGAACTCTTGTCCGAACCAAAAATGTTGTCAGGTAAACCCATGACACTCCTCCTCGTAAGCTCGTTACGCCGCCCATCCCCGAGGGCCAATTTTATCACCCAAGGGCCTGCCCAACCAACGCCGCATTCGCCGCATGGTTCAGCGCTTCCGTCGCGCCCGCGGGCGATTACCGTTGGCTTCCCTAAAGGATCTCAGACGCGCTCAGCTCAGCGGGTCCGCATCGGCTCGGCGAATCAGCTCCTTGCGGATGATCCTGATGGCCTCCTCGAAATTGCTGTGCTCCGCATTCGGGCAATTGGCGAGCGTGTCGGCGGCATCGGCCAACAAGGCATTGGCGCCTTGCTTGCTGATAA
Organism: Methyloceanibacter sp.; assembly: GCA_016649675.1. Taxonomy (GTDB): domain Bacteria; phylum Pseudomonadota; class Alphaproteobacteria; order Rhizobiales; family Methyloligellaceae; genus Methyloceanibacter. Next base: position 799 of record JAENXG010000062.1, on the reverse strand, counting down.
GCCCGCGCTCGATGAACTCGTCGATGAGCCGCATGAGAATGGCGGTATTGGCGATGGCTAAGCAGTCGGCGGTCCTTCCTTCAAGCATGGCGAGAACCCTCCTCACCTCAAACAAAAAGCGAGTCGCGCTATCGCGATTTGGCTCCACGCGATAGCGCTCTCGGCGATCCAGCCCACGCCTCGGCCGCGCTCAGCTTCCGATCTTCATCATGCGCGCGAAGTGATGGTCGGCAAGCTCGCACTCGCCCAGAATCTTGGCACCGGCTTCCGCGACCTTGTGATCGTTCTCGACCGCGCTCCCGCTGACGCCGATAGCCCCGAACAGCTCGCCGTTCTGGATGATCGGCAAGCCCCCGGGAAAAGTGATCAGCCCGCCATTGGAATGCTCGATGCCATAGAGCGGCTTCCCCGGCTGGGACAGCTTGCCGAGCTCGCCCGAGCCCATGGTGAAGAAGCAGGCGGTCTTCGCCTTCTTGATGGCGATGTCGATCGACCCCACCCAGGCATCGTCCATGCGCACGAACGCCCGCAAATTGGCGCCGGAATCGACCACGGCGATACACATTTTCGTCTTGATGCGGATGGCCTCTTTCCGCGCCGCCGCGATGGCCTTCTCGGCATCTTCCAAACTGATATGCATGGGTTACCTCTCGCGTGATGGGGATAAAGGGGACACTCTTTAACACAGATAGGGCGCGTACGTTCCTGATGGAGAAAGGCCGGCATGTCGCGCGACACGCCGGCCAGGAAGAGTGAAGCAGGCCGCGTCGTAGACCATCGCTCGACTGGCAACGGCGTT
>JAENXG010000392.1 GCA_016649675.1 Methyloceanibacter sp. | reverse complement strand
GCCTTGAAGCTCGGCTACACCGATACGGCGCACTTCACCCGGGCCTTCAAGCGCTGGACCGGCATGTCGCCGAGCGTCTATCGGCGCGCGCGCAGTTGATGCTTGTTCAACGGGCCGTAACCGCCGCGCCAGCTAATTCTTGTCCTCGGTCCCCTCGGGAGGCATCGCCTTCTGCTTGATGCCCTTCAAGCCCGCCATGAAGATGTCGCTGATGGTCTTCTTGGCCTCGTCGTCGCTCTTGCCGTTGGCGTCAAAAGTCGCGTCCCAGTGAATGACGGTGCGGCTCGGATCCCTTTCATCCGGCTCGACCCAGAGCTTGGCCTGGTAGTTCTTGACCGGCAGCGGGCTCTCTACGATCTCGTAGCTGTAACTCGTATCGTCGGCGCCATCGAGCTTCTCCTTGATGGTGCCACCGTTGTCCTTCAGCGTGAGCGTGCGGAAGGTCGCGTCGCCCTCCTTGCTTTCCTTGCAATCGGCGATCGCCGGGTGCCAGTCCTTGATCGAGCAGAACTCGGAGACCATCGACCAAATTACGAGCATCTGCCCGGGTGCCGCGATCTTCTTGTTCACGTCGATCGCATAGGCAGCGTTCGAGCCAATCACGAGCAATGCCAGCGAGGCAAAGCCTAGTTTCATCAAACGCATGGTGTTTCCTCCACTTTGGTGTGCCGGCTTATGCCGGCTTATGTTTGGCGAAACCCGCTCAGCCCTCGAGCAGCCTTCGCGCAATAACATTGGCCTGGATTTCGGCAGCGCCCTCGAAGATCGAGAGGATGCGCGCGTCGCACAGCACCCGGCTCACCGGATATTCCAGCGCAAAGCCGTTGCCGCCATGGATCTGCAGCGCATTGTCGGCAGCGGCCCAGGCCACCCGCGCGGCGAGCAGCTTGGCCATGCCCGCCTCGAGATCGCAGCGGCGCCCCGCGTCCTTCTCGCGTGCGGCGAAATAGGTAAGCTGGCGGGCAAGCAGAATTTCCGCCGCCATCATGGCGAGCTTGTCGGAGACGCGTGGGAAATTGACGATCGGCTTGCCGAACTGCACGCGCTCCATCCCGTAGCGAAGCCCGAGATCGAGCGCGGCTTGTGCCACGCCGATGGCCCGCGCCGCGGTCTGGATGCGGGCCGCCTCGAAAGTCTGCATCAGCTGCTTGAAGCCCTGGCCTTCGACGCCGCCGAGCAGATTGGCGGCAGGAACAGCGAAGCCGTCGAAGGAGATGTCGAACTCCTTCATGCCGCGATAACCGAGCACCTCGATCTCGCCCCCGGTCATGCCGTCGGCCGGAAAGGGATTGTCGTCGGTGCCACGCGGCTTCGCGGCAAGGAACATCGAAAGCCCGCGATAGCCCTTCTCGTTGGGATCGGTGCGCGCGAGCACGGTCATCATGTCGGCGCGGGCGGCGTGGGTGATCCAGGTCTTCTGGCCGGTGATGCGATAGACGTCGCCATCGCGCACCGCGCGCGTGGTGAGGGAGGCCAGGTCTGAGCCAATGTTGGGCTCGGTGAACACCGCCGTCGGCAGCACCTCGCCGCTTCCGATCCGCGGCAGCCATTCCTGCTTCTGCGCGTCGGTGCCGGCGTTGAGAATGAGCTCCTCGGCGATCTCCGAGCGCGTGCCGAGCGACCCCACGCCGATATAGCCGCGGGACAGCTCCTCAGAGACGACGCACATCGCCTCCTTGCCGAGGCCGAGCCCGCCGAATTCCTCCGGTAGGGTGAGCGAGAACACGCCGAGCTCGCTCATCTGGGCGATCAGCTCAAGCGGAATATATTCGTCCTTGAGGTGCCACTCTTGCGCATGCGGGACCACCTCGGCCTCGGAGAGGCGGCGCATCTCGTCGCGGATGGCGGCAAGCGTCTCGTCGAGGCCGGTATCGCCGAATGTCGCCGTGCCTTGGCTCGCCTTGATAAGCTCGACGGCGCGGGCGCGCGTCTCAGGCGTCGTGCCGAGGATCAGCTTAAGCACCGGCTCGGTGAGCATGGCCACGTGCTCATCCTTGCTGAGGCCAAGCTCGTGCATGCGCACAATTTCACCCTGACTCATCAGCACGCCACCGAAGAGCTGGGAGAGATATTCGCACGTGCCGATCTGGGCGAGCAGGCTCTCAAGCTCGCCAAAGCGGCCCTCGCTCTCCATGCGCCGCGCGTAGCTCGCGATCTGCGCAATGGCTTCGACGTACGTCGCCACCCAGGCAAGACCGTGGGCTGCGCGCTGCTCGCGCTCGAGCGCTCTCGCGTCGACCCTGCCGGAGACCACGACCTTGGCAGCCACAGCTTCGACGGCGCGATCGCGAAGCGTGGCGGCGGCCTCAGAAGCGGCCTCGAGGAGAGGAATAAGCTCGGGCCCGCCGGCCGTCTCGCGGCCCCTTAAACTTTCGGCGACAGTCAAATCGTGCTCCTCCATGCGAAAAAATCTACGACCCCGCGCCCACGGAAGCGTGCCCCGCGGCAGGAGTCAAATCGGAAAAAGCGGAAGGGACGAGAGAGCTTACGACGCCCTGAGCGCGTCGCCGGAGGCCTCTGCCGGAGCGGGCTGCCAGCT
>JAENXG010000263.1 GCA_016649675.1 Methyloceanibacter sp. | reverse complement strand
TGCTATTTCAGGCCGGCCAGAGCGTCGCCGAAGCCTTGCAACGACACCGGTATGCCGATCCCGGCCTCCGGCGTGTCGAAGATGATGAACATGGCGGTGCCGCCGGCCTTCATCTTGTTGATGACCTCGTCTTGCAACACGACCTCGGCAACGCAGCCGCGCTTTCCGCATTTGAGGAAGGGCGCATTGCCGACGTCCTGATTGTCGATCTTGAGCCCGAGCCCCGTGGGCAAGAGAACGCCGAGCGGCACCACCACGCGGAGCAGCTTCTTGTCCTCGCCGATCGCTTTATAGAACACGACGGTCAGCCCGACATTCGGCCGGTCCTCGGCGGTGACGCTTTGTACCAGCGCGCATTTCTCTTCCTTGGCGCCTGGCGGCGTGCGGCAGCTGACCTGCCAGGCCCCATGGGTTTCGCGGACCACGCTACCCGGGCCGGTGGCTGCGGGGACGGCGTCCGGCGAGACCCCTTGCGCCTCGACCTGGCTCGCGAGGCCAAGCGCCAAGCCGAGCGCAAGGCCTAGCCTCGCGATCGGCCGCGCCCCGGGCAGGAAGGAGAAGAATTGAAACGGCGGCGTTTGAGCCATGGTGTTAAAGAGACCGGAGCGCGCGATCATTCAAGCGCGAATCACGTCTTGGGAGACTAGAGGGTGAGGGAAGGCGCGTTGAAGCGGGATCACGCAACATGGAAAATCGCCATCGCCGAGTATTGGGGCCAAATTTCGACGTTCACCCCCGGGAACTTCTCCCAAGCTTGAAAAGCCTACGCGGCAAGCGTGCATATGCCGCAGCGAGGCGCAGAATCATGAGTGTTGCTAATCTATATTCTTTATGATTTGAACACCGGAAAAGAGCCTCCAGCCCCGCTGGTTCGCGGGGGCCTGGTAGCAAAATGGTGGGGGCGACGCCTTTATACAGGGACTTAAATCTTCCGCGCCGCCCTTGCATAGATCAGGCGGCGTAGGCGAGCCTCTGTTCCCCCGCCCCCAACCATCGTACAGTCCGCCGCCTCGTCTTCAAGGACTTGGGCGACGGGCAAGGGAGCAGGCTTTAGGAGTGGAAGGGATGGCGATTTTCGATCGGACGCTGAAATTCTTTGCCGTGGCCGCAAGCCTTGCCTTCAGTGGCCCTGCACTTGCCGGGGAAGGCCAGCCGTCGCCCTGGCAAATGGGCTTTCAAAAGGCCGCCACGCCGATGATGGAGCAGATCACCTCGTTCCATACCTATGTCACCATCATCATCACCGTCATTGCCCTCTTCGTTCTCGGCCTCCTCGTCTATGTGATGGCCCGCTTCAACGACAAGCGCCATCCGGAGCCCAACCGCACCACCCACAATACGCCGCTTGAGATCGCCTGGACCGTCGTGCCGGTCCTCATCCTGGTCGCCATCGCGATCCCCTCGTTCCGGCTGCTGTTCGCCGAGTACGATTTCCCGAAACCCGATCTCACCATCACCGCCACCGGCAACCAGTGGTACTGGAACTACGAATATCCAGACCAGGGCATCAAGTTCGATTCGATCATCGTGCAGGACGCCGACTTGAAGCCGGGCCAGCCGCGCCTTCTCACCGTCGACCACGAGGTGGTGGTGCCGGTGAACAAGAACGTGCAGGTGCAGGTCAAGGCCACCGACGTGATCCACGACTGGGCCGTGCCGTCCTTCGGCATCAAGCTCGATGCGGTGCCGGGCCGGCTGCAGGTCACCTGGTTCAGGGCCGAGCGCGAGGGCATGTTCTATGGCCAGTGCTCAGAGCTGTGCGGCCGCAATCATGCCTTCATGCCGATCGCGATCCGCGTGGTCTCGGAAGCTGAGTTCAACGATTGGCTTGCCAAGACCAAGGCCACCGCCTCGCGCGATGACGCGAGCAAGGTGGCAGCGGCCCGAGACTAGGGAGAAGCCGCTCCCTAGAGTGGCCGGAGCGGTCGCCCGCGATCGAAGCAACGCATGACGGAAAAGACAGACAAGAAAGTAAGGAAGACAGCCATGGCAAATAGCGCCCATGCCGTAGAAGCCCATCATGAGGACCATCCGACCGGATTGCGGCGCTGGCTCTTTTCGACCAATCACAAAGACATCGGCACGCTGTATCTCATCTTGGCCATGGTCGGTGGCGTCGTCGGCGGCTTGCTGTCGATGGGCATGCGCCTGGAGCTGATGCAGCCCGGCATGCAGATTTTCGGCAATCCCGAAATGTTCAATGTCTTCGTCACCGCCCACGGCCTGATCATGGTGTTCTTCATGGTCATGCCGGCAACCATGGGCGGCTTCGGCAACTGGATGGTGCCGCTGATGATCGGCGCCCCCGACATGGCTTTCCCGCGTCTGAATAACATCTCCTTCTGGCTGGTCGCCGCCGCCTTCACGCTGCTCGTCACCTCCTTGTTCATGCCTGGACCTCCCGGCACCAATGGCGTGGCCGGGGGCTGGACGATGTATGCGCCGCTTTCCACGAAGGGCACGCCCGGTCCCGCCATGGATTTCGCGATCTTAGCGATCCACCTGGCGGGCGCGTCTTCGATCCTTGGCGCCATCAACTTCATCACCACCATCTTCAACATGCGCGCGCCTGGGATGACGCTGCACAAGATGCCGCTCTTCGTCTGGTCGGTCCTGGTGACAGCCTTCCTGCTGCTGCTGTCGCTGCCCGTGCTCGCTGGCGCCATCACCATGCTGCTGACCGACCGCAATTTCGGTACGGCGTTCTTCGACGCCGCCCATGGCGGCGATCCCCTGCTGTGGCAGCATCTGTTCTGGTTTTTCGGCCACCCCGAGGTTTACATCTTGATCCTGCCGGGCTTCGGCATCGTCAGCCAGATCGTGTCGACCTTCTCGAAGAAGCCCATCTTCGGCTATCTCGGCATGGCCTATGCGATGGTCGCCATCGGCGTCATCGGTTTCGTGGTCTGGGCGCATCATATGTATGCGGCCGGCATCAGCGTGAACACGCAGGCCTATTTCGAGTTTGCCACCATGGTCATCGCCGTGCCCACCGGCATCAAGATCTTCTCCTGGATCGCGACCATGTGGGGCGGCTCGCTCTCCTTCCGCACGCCCATGTTGTGGGCGCTCGGCTTCATCTTCTTGTTCACCATCGGCGGCGTCACCGGCGTGGTGCTGTCAAATGCCGGCGTCGACCATTCCTTGACCGACACGTATTACGTGGTGGCCCATTTCCACTACGTGCTGTCGCTCGGCGCCGTGTTCACCATCTTCGGCGCCTGGTACTACTGGTCGCCGAAGATGACGGGCTACATGTATTCCGAGGCGGTGGGCAAGCTGCATTTCTGGCTGATGTTCATCGGCGCCAACCTCGCCTTCTTCCCGCAGCACTTCTTGGGCCTTGCCGGCATGCCGCGCCGCTATGCGGATTATCCGGATGCGTTCGCCGGCTGGAACATGGTCTCCTCCATTGGGTCTTACATCGCCTTCGCGGGCTTCCTGGTGTTTCTGTTCGGTATCGCCCAGCAGTTTTCGCGCAAGGTGCCGGCGGGTGCCAATCCGTGGGGCGTGGGTGCCACGACACTGGAATGGACGATATCCTCGCCGCCGCCCTTCCACAGCTACGAGACGCTGCCGCGCGTCAAATGAGGACCGGTGCAGCGATGTTCGGCGCAGCCGGATGACACCGCTTCACGATGATTGAGTGAGTAAGGCATGGCCGACGTCGCATATCCTGTAACAGCCGGAGCAGTCGAAACCGATTTCGGCGGCGACGTCGCCGACTATGTCGCGCTGATGAAGCCGCGGGTGATGTCCCTCGTGGTGTTCACGGCGCTCGTCGGTCTTGTTGCGGCGCCTGGCTCCATGCATCCGGTGCTCGCCATCGCGGCGCTG
>JAENXG010000004.1 GCA_016649675.1 Methyloceanibacter sp. | reverse complement strand
CCATGCGGTTGTTGGTCGACACGGGCTCTCCGCCTTTGAGCTCCTTGCGATGCGCGCCCGCCTCGAGGATCGCGCCCCAGCCGCCCGGTCCCGGATTGCCCGAGCAGGCGCCGTCGGTATGGATGACCACTTTGGGCCGCGCCGCCATGCTCAATGCTCCCCGAGCCCGTAATCGCGATAGGATTTCACGCGCTGGTGGAAGCGGAGCTTGCGCAGATACTCGTTGGGGTCCTTGGTCTTCACCAGCGCGGCACGGTCGGTGTTGAGCAAGTCATAGGTGCGGGTTAGGAGGAAGCGGAGTGCGGCACCTCGCGCCAGCGTCGGCAGCCACTCGAGCTCGGCCGCGCTCAAGGGCCGCACGCTCTCATAAGCCTGCAGCAGCGCCCTCGCCTTGGTGACATTGAAGCTGCCGTCAGGCTCGAAGCACCAGGCGTTGAGGCAAACGGCGACGTCATAGGCGAGCATGTCGTTGCAGGCGAAATAGAAGTCGATCAGGCCCGAGAGCTTGTCGCCGAGAAAGAAGACATTGTCGGGGAAGAGGTCGGCATGGATCACGCCTTGCGGCAGGTCGGCCGGCCAGTGCTGCGCGAGATGACGGAGCTCCTTCTCGATCTCGGCTGCAAGCCCCGGCGTCACCTTGTCGGCGTCGCTCCCTATCGACCCGAATACTTGTGCCCATCCCGGCAGCGACAGGCTGTTCGCTCGGTGCATGGGAAAGTCGGCGCCGGCAACGTGGAAACGTGCGAGCGCTTGGCCTAACCCAGCGCAATGCTCGATGCTTGGCCGCCGCACCCACAAGCCTTCGAGGAAGGTGATGAGCGCCGCGGGCCGCCCAGCAAGCTCTTTCAGCGTGCGGCCCTCCCGGTCGTGGACGGGAAGCGGGCAGGTGATGCCGCGCGCGGCCAAATGCTCCATCAGCGCGAGGAAATAAGGGAGGTCCTGGCGCGCCACCCGCTTCTCGTAAAGCGTGAGGATGTAGCGCCCGGTCTCGGTGTGGACGAGGTAGTTCGAGTTCTCGACGCCCTCGGCGATGCCCTTGAAGGAGGTGAGCGCGCCGATGGCGTAGCTTGCGATGAAGGCCTCGAGCTCTTCGTCAGAGACGTCGGTGTAGACGGCCATCTAGAGCGCCGGCATCTCTTTAAGCTCGCGGGGCAATTTGAAGGCGATGCTTTCTTCCGCGGTGGTGACGGTCTCGACTTTCGCCTCGAAGCGCGCCTTGAAGGCGTCGATGATCTCGTCGACCAACACATCCGGCGCCGAAGCGCCTGCCGTGAGTCCCAGCCTTTGGATGCCGCCGAAGGCGCTCCAATCGATCTCGGCCACCCGCTCGATGAGCATGGCATCAGGGCAGCCGGCGCGCTCGGCGACCTCGACGAGACGGAGCGAGTTCGAGCTGTTAGGGGAGCCCACCACGATCAGGCGGTCGCAAGCGGGCGCGATCCGCTTCACGGCATCCTGGCGGTTGGTCGTGGCGTAACAGATATCGTCCTTGCGCGGGGTAACGAGCTGCGGAAAGCGGGCTTTCAGCACGCTCACGATCTCCTTGGTGTCATCCACCGAGAGCGTGGTCTGGGTGATCACGGCGAGCTTGTCGGGGTCCTTTGCGGTGAAGGCCCGCGCGTCGCCGACGGACTCGATGAGATGCACGGCGCCTTCCGGCAGCTGGCCCATGGTGCCGACCACCTCGGCATGGCCGGCATGACCGATCAGAAGGATCTCGAGTCCCTCGCCGAACTGGCGCTCGGCCTCGCCATGCACCTTGGAGACGAGCGGGCAGGTGGCATCGAGATAGAACAGGTTTCGCCGCCTGGCCTTCGCGGGCACGGCTTTTGGCACGCCATGGGCGGAAAACACGATGGGTGCGCCGGTATCCGGAATTTCGTCCAGTTCTTCGACGAAGATCGCGCCCTTGGCCTTCAGCGTCTCGACCACATAGCGGTTGTGGACGATGGCATGGCGCACGTAGACCGGCGCGCCATATTTGGCGAGCGCGAGTTCGACGATCTGGATGGCGCGGTCGACGCCGGCGCAGAACCCTCTCGGGGCGGCGAGATAGATGGTGAGCGGAGGACGGGCGATTTGCCGCCCATTTGCCTTAATCATGCCGGTCATCAGCGCCCCGGGAAAGAGTTCGAGCGAGCCGCCAACGGCCGGGCCGCAAACGGGCCAAGTCTGGCCTTGTCGCGCTTACCGAGTGCGGATAGCTTGGCGCGCAATAGCGGGAAACCGGAAGCTCGCGACTTCATCAAAGCAATTGGGTCAAGCCCGGCATATCAGGCGGGGATGCCTGGCATGTCAAGCCGAGGACGGGGTGAGTTGACGCGTTCCGACGCTCTTTGGTGGCTGCGCCCCTGCTGCTTCGCGGGGCTGCTGGCCGTTCCCGCTTTTATCTCGGGCTGCGCCGTCTCCAAGCTTTCCAATCCGTTCCGCTCGGGCAGCGAGGACACCTCCGCCTCGGCCGTGACCCCTGACCGGATGCTCGAGACGGCGAAGGCGGATTCCGGGGCGGACCTGCCGGGGGGCTTGAGCTCCCATTGCCCCCAGGTCGTGGCCTGGCCGCGCGACCGGCTGCTCACCATCTACCAGCCGGGCCATACCGGCGACAGCCTCTCCGTCGTCCATCGCGGCGAGATCACCAAGATGGCGCGCGAATGCCAGATCTATTCCGATCGCGTCGTCGTCAAATATGGCTTCGCGGGGCGCGTGCTGCTCGGGCCCAAGGGCGCGCCGGGCACGGTGAACCTTCCCGTGAGCATCCGTGTCGCCGGCACCGAGCAGAAGACGCTCGCCACCGACAAGATGAGCATCGCCACCACCATCCCGCAAGGTGACCCGGTCGGTTATTTCTCCATGGTGAAGGAGATCTCCTTCCCGATTCAGGTCGGCACGCGGCCCGAGGACTATAAGGTCTTCGTCGCCTTCGACCACAACGTGCCGGGTGCGGGGTAGGAGCTCCCTCCGGCGGCACGCGTCGGTCGACCCGGTTCTCGCCCAGAAGCCACCAACGATCGCGAAATTCACGGGTTAAGCGGCTTGCTTGCTTCAAGCAGTGAGCCCGAGCGCCTTACTCTTATCAACTTGCCGCCAAAAAATGGAACCAGCGCATTGTTATGCGTAGGCCAGTGGCCTCTGGTGGGCCCCGCGATCTCGATCATTAATTCGACGTGTGGTCGGGAACTAGATCGAACCGTTCACGGTTGAGGGAACGACAGAGGGATTTTCAGCGCCAGTGAAAGAAGCGGCCAGCGTTGCCTTTGGGCGCCGCTTCGTTGTTTTCTCGTTGAGTGGGCTGCCTTCTGCGCGTTCCGGTATGGCGTCAGCGACAATTGAGACGGAAGGATGCCGCATCTTCCTACCGCTCGTGTGTAGTCGCAGCGATTCGCAACGGAGGGGTCAGTAGAAAGGCCAGCGCGTCTCATGGGGCGACTTAAGCTCATCTCCCATCCCGATCGCATCGGGGCACAAGCAAATCGGCACTCGGTAAGTCCCGAAGAATTCACGGCGACGCAGCGCGTCGAACACTCGACGACGGTCAGGAGAGACAGCTCGCCCAACGCCGAACAGCCAAGAGCGGCGCGCCTGGGACGGCCATCCGTTATTGCGTCTGCCCCTACTATGCCGATCCCGCCCGGATTCACGTTGGCTCCGGGATTCCGCATACTCTTCGTTGGTCTAATTCTGGTCGCGCTGGTTCCCAACCTGATTCTCGGAGCCATTTTCTGGCTAGGCGCGATGGATGCGCCTTGGTCAAAGCCCTACACACCTGTGCCGATCGTCCAGACCGCAATTCCGCCCGCAGTCCTTACAGCACCTTCTATGCTCCAAGCGACAACAGGCGAGGACGTCACCTTCCCGATTGCTCTCGACGGTACCGATGGAGTGCCGGCCCGTAGCATCATCGCCATAAGCGGCTTGCCACTGGGCAGCAGGCTGTCCGATGGGCGGCCCTATGGCGAGTCGGAATGGAACTTAAGGTCAGATCAGATAGGCGACTTGCGTCTCGTTCTGCCCGATACGGCGAGCGGCGAGTCCAAGCTTACGATCAAGCTCATTACGCCCGACGACAAGGTCATCGCGGAGACCGAGACAATCCTTAGAGTGGCGTCCGCACCAAGCGATCAAGCTGCCGAGAGTGGCGGTGCCAGCGCCGCGCTCGCCCCCACAGCGGTCCTGGATCCAGATCAGAGCGACGCCGGTAGTGTCGGCGGGGAGGAGAGGCCTACGATAATGCAGGCGGCGATCGCCCCAATTGGCGATCCTGTTGAATCGCCATCCGACAAGTCCGCTCAAAGTGAGAGCGATGAGGGTCGCGCGAGCTGGGTCCGGCCTTCGGCTTACGTAAACATGCGGGAAGGGCCCTCGTCGTCAGCTCCCGTCGTCGGCGTGATTGTGAAGGGTGCCAAACTCTCCGTTATTGATCGCAAACGCGGGTGGCTGCAGGTGACCAACCCTGCGACTTCAGAGAAGGGTTGGATCTACAGCGGCTATATCGCCGGAGCCGCAAGACCGCGGCACGGCACCAAACGAGCAGCAGCCGCCGAACCGCAATCGAAATCAGAGTCTTTCTGGGATTGGCTGAACCCCTAGCTTCCAAGGTGACCGTGAAGTTAGCGGACTTTCCTATCGCCCCCATCACTGGGAGAGGGTGACTAATTCAGCTTGGACTTCAGCGCGTCGATGCCCTGCTTGACGAGCGTGTCGGCCGCCTGCGGCGTGAGCTTCGCGGCGATCACGCTTTGCGCTGCCGCGATGGCCGCATCGGCAGCGGCGGCGCGTACCTCGCGCAAGGCCTCGGTCTCGGCGCGGGCGATCTTTTCCTCGGCGAGCTTCATGCGCCGCTCGAAATGCTCTTTCATGGAGCGGCTTGTCTCGGCGGCAAGGATCTCCGCCTCCCTGGCGGCAAGGCTGATGATGGCTTGCGCTTCCTTGACCGCGTCGCCCTGCTTCCGCCGATAGTCGGCGAGCACCTTCTCGGCCTCCTCGCGCAAGCGCTTTGCCTCGTCCAGCTGCTTGGCGATCAGCTCGGCGCGATGGTCGAGCGCGGCGGCGATCTTCTTGTGAACGCCGAGATAGAGCACGCCGCCGACAAAGAGGAAGAACGATACCGCGACCCAGAATTCCGGCTCGTAAATGAACTCCATGGCGCTACTCTTTCCGCGCGGCTTCGACCGCCTTGGCGATCTCGGCCTTGGGCGGCGCTGCCCCGATCAGCTGGCGCACGATGTCGGCGGCAACGTCGGTGGCGATGGCGTTCACCTCGCGCATGGCCGAAATCTTGGCCTCGTTGATGCGAGCCTCGGCCTCCGCGCCTCGTCTGCCAAGCTCGCTATCGAGCTTGGCGCGCTCTTGCGCCGTCTCGTCCTTCAGCTTAGCGCGACCCTCCTCGATGATGGCGTGCGCCTTCTGCTTGGCCTCGGCGAGCGCCTGCTCGTAAGCCGCGATCGCTTCCTCGGTTTGCCGCCTCAGTGTGTCGGCGGCGGCCAGGTCCTTGGCGATATGAGCGGTGCGCGCCTCGATCACGCCGCCGATGCGCGGCAGCGCCACATACACCATCAGCAGATAGAGAATGCCAAAAGTGATGAGGAGCCAGATGAGCTGCGGCGCCCAGTCGAGCGGATTGAGTTGCGGCATGGCGCTTAGAGCGTCCTAAAGAGTCGCGTCCGAAACCTAGAACACGAACAGGATGATCAGCGCCACCACCAGGCCGAACAGGCCGGTCGCTTCGGCAAGGGCAAAGCCAAGCAGAAGATTGGCGAACTGCCCCGGCGCGGCCGAAGGGTTGCGCAGGGCGCCTTGCAGATAATTGCCGAAGATCGTGCCGATGCCGACACCGGCACCGACCAGAGCGATCGAGGCAAGACCGGCCCCGATCAGTTTTGCTGCTTGTGGTTCCATCGATTTCCTCCCATGCGACTGAATTTCAAGGACAAGGTCAAAGGCTCGCGCTCAATGATGCATATGCAGCGCGTCGTTCAGATAGATGCAAGTCAGGATGGCGAACACATAGGCCTGCAGGAACGCAACCAGAATCTCCAAGCCGGTGAACGCCACCATGAAGGCGAGCGGCGCCCAGCCGCCCAGCAGCCCGAGCGCCACGACGAAGGCGCCAAACACTTTCAGCATGGTGTGCCCGGCCATCATATTGGCGAACAGCCGCACCGAGAGCGAGAGCGGGCGCGTGAGATACGAGATCACCTCGATGACCACAAGCAGCGGCAGCATCACCACCGGCACACCCGAAGGCACGAAGAATTTCAGGAACTTGACGCCGTGCTTGATGAAGCCGAGCAGTGTCACGCCGAGAAAAACGAAGGCGGCAAGCGCGAAGGTGACGATGATGTGGCTCGTCACGGTGAAGGAATAAGGCAGCATGCCGAGCATGTTGAGCGTGAGCACGAACATGAAGAGCGTGAACACGAAGGGGAAATATTGCATGCCGGCGGTGCCGACATTGTCGCGCACCATATTGGCCACGAACTCGTAGGAGAGCTCGGCGACCGACTGGAGCCGCGACGGCACGAGTGCGCCGCGGCGCATGGCGACCATGGTGAAAAGGGTGATGGCGCAGGCGGCGATCACCATGAACAGCGCGGAATTGGTGAAGGAGGCATCGAGCCCGAACAGATCGAACGGGATGAGCCGCTTGATCTCGAACTGGTGCATGGGATTGGGCAGGCTGCCCCCGCCGCCATGCGCTGCCCCTTCTGCTGCCTGCGCTTCCACCACGGTCTTTAGCCCTTAATCTTCGTCGTCGTTAGGACCAAGGTCCTTGCCGGGCAATGGCCCGGTCGGTTGCATTGCCTTCGCCGACCGCATCACGTTGAGGATGCCGGCGGCGGCGCCCAGAATCAGCAACACCACCATCAGCAACGGTGTCGTTCCAAGCCAGCGGTCCAGCGCCCAGCCGATGAAGCCCCCAACCGCCACGCCTGCGACCAGCTCGGTCGAAAGCCTGAGCGCCTGACCCATCGCCGCCCCGCGAGCCTCAGGCTCAGGAGGTGGAGCGTGCCGGACACGGGCTGCCGCGATCCGCTCCTCAAGCGTGTCGAGGCGCCCCCGAATGCCCTCAGCGTCACGGCCGCTCGTCTTGCGACCGGACTCTTTTTCGGCTCCGGCCATGGCACTGCTCGGTTTCCGGGAGAGCCCGCGGGACCGGCTGGTCCTTAAGCTTCGGCCGCACCTTAGAGTTTGGGATTTGCGCCTGTCAAGGAAGTCTGAGGCTGTGTAATGCCCCTAAAACCGCGAAAAATACAGGGTGGGAACCGCTATGCTGAAGAGATACTTCAAAAGTACCAAAGGCCGTGACGATCCGGTTCGTCGAGAATCGATTTCGCTAGGCGTTCCCCTCAGCTCAGATCGTCTTCTCCAACGAAGCGAGAGAGGGCGGGAGATAGGGCAGCATGCGTCTATAGAGCGTCGCCGGGACGGTGATCGTGCCGACCGGCGGGGTGCCCAAGGAAAAGAGGGCAGCTTTGCGCCAAAACAGTCTCGCCGGGGTTCGACCTGCTTGAACGCGCTCCAAGGGATGAGCAGCGGCGTCTGCCGAAGCATTGCCAGCGGCGTGACAATCGCAAGATAGAGCCCAGCCTTGTCGATGCCGACGGTGACGCAGTAGCGGTAGAGGATCAATCCCGCGACCACCGACTGCCCGCGCCAAATCTCGCCTAAGGGCCGCTCAGCCGTGGCATAGGCGCTAGCGAGCACGCGCCAGCCGCCAGATCTGCCCCTGAAGTGATCGAGCACGATTGGTAGCAGCGAGCTGAGCGCGATGGCGCAAGCGATCAGCACTCCAAGCAACAGCAAGAGGTTAAAGAGCAAATTAGGAATCCACGATCTCTGTCGCTTCTGGCTCGGCCTCGCGCGTGCGCCAAGCTATGCGACGCTAGCTCGCGTCGCGGAGGCGCTCTGCTGTCTCGAGATCGACCGATACGAGCTGGCTGATGCCCCGCTCCGCCATGGTGACCCCGAACAGCCGGCTCATGCGCGCCATGGTCAAGGGGTGGTGGGTGATGATGAGAAAGCGCGTGTCGGTCTCCTTCGCCATCCCCTCCATCAGCCGGCAGAACCGCTCGACATTGGCGTCGTCGAGCGGCGCATCCACCTCGTCGAGCACGCAGATGGGCGAGGGGTTGGTGAGGAACACGGCGAAGATCAGCGCCAGCGCGGTCAAGGCCTTCTCGCCGCCCGAGAGCAGGCTGAGCGTTTGCGTGCGCTTGCCCGGCGGGCAGGCGAAAATTTCGAGACCCGACTCGAGCGGATCGTCGGACTCGACAAGCTTGAGCTCGGCCGAGCCGCCGCCGAACAGCGTCTGGAACAGCCGCTGGAAATGCCCATTGACCGTGTCGAAGGCTTCCAGCAGCCGCTTGCGGCCTTCGCGGTTCAGGTTGGAAATCCCCTGGCGCAGCCGCACGATAGCCTCCTCGACATCGGCCTTCTCGCGCTCCATGTCTTCGAGCTTGAAGGCAAGCTCCGCCTCTTCCTCTTCGGCCCGGAGATTGACGCCGCCAAGCCGCTCGCGATCGCCTTTGAGCTTCATGAGGCGCGCCTCGACCTCCACCAGCGGCGGGATGGCCGCGCCTTCCTTCACGCCGGAAAGCGCAAGGCAGGCCTCGGGCGCGCAGTCGAGCTGATCGCGGATGGCGCGTGCCGCTTCGCTCCGGCGCTCGCGCGCCGACTCTAAGCGCGCTTCGGCGCGCGCGCGCCCCTCGCGGGCAGCGGACAGCTTCTCCTGCACGTCGCGCAAGCTCTTCTCGCGCTGCTTCAGTGTAGTTTCGGCGATGGCGAGGTCGTCGGCAGCCTTGCTGCGCTCGCGCTCGGCGGCGGCAATGGCGTCGAGCAGCTTGGTCCGGCGCTGCTCGATCTCGACGGGGAGATTGGCGAGAGCGCCAAGATCGGCGCTCGTCTCTTCCTTGCGCGCGCGCAAGGTTGCGATCTGCTCGCGCGCATTGGCGATGCGCTTCTGCCAGAGCTCTTCTTCGGCCCCGATCGCCTCCACCCGCTCCTGCCTGAGCCGGACCTCGCGCTCGAAGCCTTCGAGCGTCGCCTCGGCCCGGGCCGCGGCCGAGCGACTCCCCGCCGCTCGCGCTTGCGCGGCCTCGAGTGAAGCTTCGAGCGCCGAGAGGGGAGCGAGAGCAAGCAACGCCGTCTCAACCCGGTCGCCGTGCTCGCGCGCCTCATCTTGTGTGGCCCGCGTGCGGGCGATGGCCTCGGCCAGCGCGCCGAGCTGCTTGCTGTTGGCTTGCGCCACATGCTCGGCGGCGGCAATCGCGTCGCGCGTCCGGTCAATCTCGGCGTGCGCTTCCTTGGCCTTCTGACGGCAAGCCTTGGTCTTCTGCCCGGCAGTCTCGGCGCGGGCCACCGCCTCAGCGAGCTCAGCCTGTGCAGCGTTGGAGTGGGCCTCGGCCTTGACTCTTTCATCCTTAAGCGTTTCGAGCCGGCTTCGCTCGACGAGGCGCGCTCCGGCGGCGCTCGCCGCCCCGGCCTTGACGCTGTAGCCGTCCCAGCGCCAGAGATCGCCGTCTGTCGAGACAAGCCGCTGCCCGGGCTTCAGCTCGCCTTGCAGGTCGCGCCCGCGCGCGGCGTCAACGACGCCGATTTGGGCGAGCCGGCGGGCGAGGACCTCGGGACCTTTGACGAATTGGCCAATCGGGATGGCGCCTTCCGGGAGCGCGGGAAGCGGCATGTTTCCTGTCAACCGCCAATGGGCCGGCGCCGTCTCGTCGCTTGCGGCGTCGAGATCATCGCCAAGGGCCGCGCCAAGCGCCTGCTCGTAGCCGGAGGCGACCTTGATCTCATCGACGATGGGAGACCATTTGGCGTCCTGGACCGGCGCCAGCAGCTTGATCAGCGTGGCAAGCTCGGTCTCGACTTCCTGGCTCACGAGCTTGGCGGAAGCGGCCAGCGCGCGCGTCTTGGCCTCATGGAACCGCGCCGCATCCTCGTCCGCCTCGGCGGTCGCAAGCCCGGCCTCGATCTCTTCGACCAGCGCTCCGAGCCGGGCAAGCTCGGCCTTGAGCTCGGTGAGCCCAGTGTCGGACTCGCTCGCCGCTTCGCGCCGCGCCAGCTCTCCGTCGATCTCGCTCGCCTGGATCGTGAGCCGCGCGACGCGCTCCTTGAGCTCGGCCTGCTCGTTTTGCAGGCGATTGCGCTCGGCGCGCGCCTGGGCGAGCGTGCTCGTCGCCTCGCTCAATGCCGCCTCAGCGTCAGCAAGCGCCTCGACCGCTCGTGAAGCGGCCTCGCGGAGTTGCGGCTGCTGATGGTCGCCGGAGCTTGCCGCCTGAAGGCGGCGCCCCTCCTCGCCCAGCCCACGCAACATGCCCTCGGCCTCGGCGATATGCTCCTCTTCGCGGGCAAGATCGCGGGAGGCTTGCGCCAGCCGCGTCTCAAGCTCGGCCTGCCGCGCCTTGGCGCGCGCCTCCTCGCGCTCGAGCGCATCGCGCTCGACGCTCAAGCGATGCAGCACCGCCGCGCGGGCCGCTTCCTCGTCGCGCAAAGGCTGGAGCTTCTCTGCCGCTTCAGCCTGCTGGCGAAGCGCCTCGCCCTCGGCCTTGGTCTCTTGCGCCACGGTGCCGAGTGCCTCCTGGAAGGAGGCTTCCTCCTGCTCGACCAGCGCGCAGGAAGCGACCCAATGGAGATGATGCTGGAGCGCTTCGGTCTCGCGGATCTTGCCCGAGATCTCACGGTAGCGCTGCGCCTGGCGGGCCTGCCGCTTCAGCGCCTGCAATTGCGAGGAGAGCTGGCCGATCAGGTCGGCGAGACGCGCCAGATTGGCTTCGGTGGCGTTCAGTCGAAGCTCGGCCTCATGCCGCCTTGAGTGCAAGCCGGCGATGCCTGCGGCGTCCTCGAGCACGCGGCGGCGCTCCTGGGGCGGCGCGTTGACGATCTCGCCGATGCGGCCCTGACGCACGAGCGCAGGCGAGCGGGCGCCGGTAGCCGCGTCCTCGAACAGGAGGCGCACGTCGCGGGCGCGGGCATCCCTGCCGTTGACCTTGTAAGCCGAGCCCGCATCCCGCTCGATCCGCCGCGTGACTTCGAGCGTGTCGCTATCGTTGAGCTCGGCCGGCGCGGTGCGGGCGCTGTTGTCGATGAACAGCGTGACCTCGGCAGTGTTGCGCGGCGGGCGACCTTCCGAGCCCGCGAAGATCACGTCCTCCATGGTCCCGCCCCGCATGCTCTTGTACGAGGTCTCGCCCATGGCCCAGCGCAGCGCCTCGAGCAGGTTCGACTTGCCGCAGCCATTGGGGCCGACCACGCCGGTCAGCCCGGGCTCGACCAGGAGCTCGGTCGGCTCGACGAAGGACTTGAAGCCGAGAAGGCGGAGTCGGGTGATCTTCACGGGATCATGCCTCTAATTTTGGAAACTCTAGGTGCAGAACGAACGCTTCAACGCGGTCCGCAAGCGGTCATGACGATTGGGGCGGCGGCGCCTGCTCGATCATGGCCTTGATCTCCTCGAAGGTGACCTCTCCTTGCGCCTTGCGGCCATTGATGAAGAAGGTCGGCGTACCAATTACGCCAAACTGCCGCCCCCGCTGCTTAACCTCGGTCAAGCCGTCGATAATGGTTTGATTCGTTAGGCATTTGTCAAACGTCTCGCGTGTCATGCCGCTCGCTTTTGCCACCGAATAGATGGCGTCGGGGCGGATCTCAAGGCTTACCCATTCGGGCTGACGCGTCAGGAACTGGTTCAGCAGGAAGAAATATTTGTCGGCCGGCGCACAGCGATTGACGATGGCCGCCGTCCCAGAGGTGTGCCCGATGGGGAACTCCCGGACGATGTAGCGGACCTTGCCTGTGTCGATGAACTCCTTCTTCACCCGCGGGAACAGGTTCTTCTGAAAGTTCGCGCAATGGGGACAGGTGAGGGAGACATATTCGATCACCGTCACCGGCGCCGTCGCGTTGCCGAGCACGCGGTCGCCGAGCGGCCCCGCGGCCATCAGCTCCTGTTGCGGAGGAACGTAGGTCGCCTTGTCGATCGGCGGGGTCGGCCCCATTGCGCCGCCCCCGCATCCTGACAAGGCGATGACGACCGCAAGGGCGATCGATGCTCTGGCCGCTGTCACCAGCATCGGTTACGGCACCTATTGGCCTGGGGCGGTCCCGGCCGGCGGGCTCGCGCCGCCCTCGGGCGGACTGGCGCTACCCTCAGCGGGACTTGCGCCACCCTCGGGCTTGCTCTCGTCACCCTCGGGCTTGCTTGTGTCTTCCGCCGGCTTTCCCCCCAAAGCCGCGTCGAAATCCTTGAGCTCGTGCTCGCCGGTGAGCCGCTTGCCGTTCACGAAGAAGGTCGGCGTGGAGTCGACGCCGAACTTGTCATGGGCGAGCTTGGTCTCGGCCACGATGTTTGCGCGCAGCGTCTCGTCGGCCAGGCACTTGTCGAAGCTATCCTTGGAAAAGCCGGCCTGCTTGGCGATGAGCAGCAGCTTCTCCCTGCCGTCGGTGCCGGGAACCGCCCAGGTCTTCTGCGTCTCGAACAGACCGCCGACCATCGCGTAATAGCGGTCAGGCCCGGCGCAGCGCGCCAGCATGATGGCGGCAAGCGCGAGCCCGTCGAGCGGAAATTCGCGCAAGACCAAGCGTGCCTGCCCGGTATCGATATATTTCGTCTTCAACTCCGGAAGGACCGTGTTGTGAAATTGGGCGCAATGGGGACAGGTCATCGAGGCATATTCGACGATGGTGTTCGGCGCGTCGAGTTTCCCGAGGAAGACGTCCTCGGTCGGACCGGGCCCCATCAGCTCGGCGACGTCGGGATCGGTTTTCGGCCCTGTGCCGTCATCGTCATGATTGAAGCCGCCGCGCAGATAGTAGATGCCGCCAGCGACCGCAACGGCGACCACCGCAGCGATGACGAAAAGCCCGATCTTCCCCATGCCGCCTGAAGTCTTGCCGGACGGCTCTTCAGCAGCAGGCTTGCCGGAAGATGTCTTGCCCGCCGATGTCTTGCTGGCCGGCGTGTTGCCTGACGCTATCTTGCCCGCCGGAGCCTTGCCGGACGGTGCGTTGCCAGTCCCTGGTTTCTCGGTTTTCGCCACTCTCGCCACTCCACCTATGCTGCGCCGATGTCCCTTGCCCTTAGGCCGGGCCTACATTCGTTGAAAGACCCCGTTCCTGGCAAGTGCGAGAAATGAGCGCGAGGCTCACTCTCTTGTGAGCCTTGCCCGCGTGGCAGACCCGAGCCGCGACAGTGCTGAGCGCAAGCCCTGGTCCTCGATTGAAGCCGAAGCGGGCAACACGTCAGTGTCGACGGGCGGCGGCGGAGCGGGCGAGCGCGACGGCGCTCTCGTGACGGGGGCTTGCAGGATGCGCATCTCGGCAATGGCCCGGTAGCCGAAATAGCTGTTGACCCGCTCCAGGATCTGTCCCGAGCGGTGCTGCACCTCGATAGCCCGCGGGCCCTCGACCCTGAGCACGAGGATCGCGCCTTCGCCGCGCCACCCCCGTTGCGGGCTCCTCTCTTCGCCATCCTCCCGGCGCCTCGGCCACGCCACCCTGTCGGGCATGGTGAATCGGGCAAGCTCGGCGCCCACGATCGCCGGCCACTCGCTCAAGAGCGCGGTGGTGGCAAAGCCGCGGGCGCGGGCTGAAGGATCGAGCGCGCGGGCGGCATAGACGCCGATCGGCCGGGCCCCGCTTGCCCCTCGTGCCAGCGCTCTGCGCTCGTTCTGGTCCATGGTTTTCAGCTAACGGTGGAGGGCGCGCGCCGGCCCCTTGCTTCGCCTCAGTGGAAGCTTACACCATGAGAGGAGGAGAAGCGCGGGCGGAGTTGCGGCGATGCAGCGGGGCAAGACGGCGCCTGCCGGGCTTGAGGAGCAGGCCCTCGCCGATATTGTGCTCGCCTGGTACGACCGCGAGCGGCGGCATCTGCCCTGGCGGGCCGCCCCACACCAAAAGTCCGACCCTTATTGTGTGTGGCTCAGCGAGATCATGCTGCAGCAGACGACCGTCAAGGCGGTGCTGCCGCGCTATGCCGTCTTCCTTCGCCGCTGGCCTGACGTGAAGGCGCTGGCAGATGCCGATCTCGGCGAGGTGCTCGCCACCTGGGCCGGGCTTGGCTACTACGCCCGGGCGCGGAACCTCCATGCTTGCGCCCGCGCCGTGGTCGAGCAGCACGGCGGCAAGTTCCCGGCGACCGAAGCGGAGCTGCGGACCTTGCCCGGCATCGGCGATTACACCGCAGCGGCGGTGGCTGCCATCGCGTACGGGCAGCAGGCTACGCCCGTCGACGGCAATATCGAGCGCGTGGTGGCGCGCCTCTTTGCCGTCACCACGCCTCTGCCCGGCGCCAAGGGCGAGATCAGGGCGCTCGCCGAGACTCTCACCCCCGAGAACCGTCCCGGCGACTTTGCCCAAGCGCTGATGGACCTCGGCGCCACCATCTGCACGCCGCGCCGGCCTGCCTGCGGCCTCTGCCCGCTCAGGCTGGACTGCCGCGGCTTGGCGGCGGGGCTCGCCGAAGTTCTGCCTTATCGCGAGGAGAAGGGGGAGCGCCCAGTGCGGCGCGGTGCGGCCTTCGTCGCGATCAGGTCCGACGGCGCCGTGCTGTTACGCGAGCGGCCCCTGCGTGGCTTGCTGGGGGGAATGCTGGAAACGCCCTCAACGCCTTGGGAGGATGCGGCGCCGAATGGAAAGTCGGTGCGCGATCACGCGCCCGTCGAGGCCGATTGGCAGAAGCTACCTGGGCTCGTCGAGCATACCTTCACCCATTTTCATCTTGAGCTTTCCGTCTATCGCGCCGGCGTCGGGCTTGATGCTGTGCCGAAGCGTGAAGCTGAGCCTGAGCGCTGCCGCTGGCTCAAGCTTCGCGATCTTGCCGGCGCGGCGCTACCTTCCGTGATGCGGAAAGTGATCTCTCACGCCGTGAAGGCAGAGGCTAAGCCTGCGGCGAGAGCTTCAAGCGGGCCGCCTCGCGCAAGGCGTCGATCGGCTTGAGCGTGCCCTCCGCCTCGTAATGCCAGAAGGTCCAGCCATTGCAGGCAAGCGCCCCTTGCACATGGGCGCCGATCTTGTGGATCGAGCCTTGCGCCCCGGCCGAGGCGATCGAGCCGTCGACGCGAACTTTGGCCTCGTGGCGCGCCGCCTGGTCGTAAAGCACGGTGCCGGGCACGATGAGCCCGAGCTCGACCAGCGCGCCGAACGGGATACGGGCCTCTGCCCGCTTGCCTTTGACGGCCTGGAGTGACGCTTGATCGAGGGAAGTAAGCGCCGCGAGCCTTGCCTCTGCCGCTTGCGCGTAAGCCGCCTCGCGCTCGATGCCGATGAAGGACCGCCCGAGCCGCTTGGCCGCGACCGCCGTCGTGCCTGAGCCGAGAAAGGGATCGAGCACCACGTCGCCCGCATGGCTCGAAGCCAGGATCACGCGATGGAGCAAGGCCTCGGGCTTTTGCGTCGGATGGGTCTTCCGCCCGCAGTCCTGCTTCAGCCGCTCGGCGCCCGAGCAGATTGGAAAGAGCCAGTCCGACCGCATCTGCAGGTCCTCGTTCAGCGCCTTCATCGATTCGTAGTTGAAGGTGTAGCGGGCCTTCGGCCCCGTCGAGGCCCAGATCAGCGTCTCATGGGCATTGGTGAAACGGCGGCCACGGAAATTCGGCATCGGGTTGACTTTCCGCCAGATCACGTCGTTGAGCATCCAGAAGCCGAGATCTTGCAGCGTGGCGCCGACGCGGAAGATATTGTGGTAGCTCCCGATCACCCACAGGCTGCCGCTTGGCTTCAGTACGCGGCGGCATGCCTGAAGCCAGCCGCGGGTGAAGGCGTCGTAGGCGGCGAAGCTGCCGAACTTGTCCCAATCGTCATCGACGCCGTCGACGCGGCTGTTGTCAGGCCGCAACAGCTCGCTGTTGAGCTGGAGATTGTAGGGCGGGTCGGCGAAGACGAGATCGACGCTTGCTTCAGGTAAGCGTCCAAGCGCCTCGACGCAGTCGCCGACAATGATCCTGTCGAGCGGGAGCTTGGCTCCGCCCTTTTCCCCCACGCCCATGACACCACTCGGGTTACGCGAAACGATCCGAACGCCATGCTGCGGGACTTACGGTAAAGGCGGACTTAACCCGCCGCTGTTGGCTTGCCGGACAAGCCATGCCAAAACGGCGCGCGGGCTTTGCGACCGGCCTTGAGGGATCGGAGATGTCGCGGTGGTTTCGCCGGGAATTCCTTCAGGCGGCGCTTGGCATCGCCGCGCTAGCGATGATCGGGAGCAGTCGCTCTCACCGTGCTGCCGCTGAGTCTCCCCAAGAGAAGGGTGCTGATCAGGCCATGACCAAGGACATCGTGATGCTGCACGGCGCCAATGAAGGCGGCTGGTGCTTCGATCAGTTCCGCAAAGTGTTCGAGGGCCTCGGCTGGACGGTTACCACCCCCGACCTGATCGGTCATGGGACGAAGGCTCTCGACGCTGCGGCCAAGCTCGTCGGCGTCGGCATGGCCGACTATCGCGCCGAGCTCGAGACCTTTCTCAAGACCGTGGGCCCCGAGCCGGTGCTGCTCGGTCACTCCATGGGAGCCGTGCTCGCCCAGCAGCTCGCAAGCCGCGGCCTTGCGCGCGCGCTGATCCTGGTGAGCCCGGCACCCCGCTCAGGCATCCTGCCGCCCACCGACGGCGAAAAGCAGCTCGCGCAAGACCTGATGAGCCTTGGGGTCTTCTGGAAGACCGTCATTAATCCTAATTTCGATCTCGCCCGCATCTACACTCTCAATCGGGTGCCGGCCGCTGAGCAGCGCGCCGTGTTCGACAAGTTCGGACCCGAGTCGGGCCGCGCCTTCTTCGAGCTCTTCTTCTGGATGTTCGATCAGACGAAGGCCACGGCCGTCGACACCGGCGCTATTCGTTGCCCGGTGCTGTGCCTGTCGGGCACCGACGATAAGCTCGTATCGCTCGCCACCGCGCGCGAGACAGCGGCGGCGTACCGCGACGCCACGTTGTGGGAGCTTGCTGGCCATGGCCATATGCTGGTGCTGGAGCCCGGCGCCGAGACCATCGCCCAGCGCGTCGCCGAATGGATCCCGGGCTAGAAGAACAATTGCGCGGCGGTCAGCAACTTACTCGACGCGACGCCAAGGTTTGCGGCGACCGTCGCGAATATGGACAACCCAGGCTTCGCCGGCTTCGACAATCCAATAAACCAAGTAGGGGTACCGCCCGACTGGCAGGGCCCTTACTCCCTCCTCGCCGGCAAGCCGACCGCTCTCCGGGAAATCCCCGATCAGATTGATGGTGGCCTCGAGAACTCGCCTGACGTTGCGAGCGCCTTGCAGATTTTTGTCGCTGAGATACTCGATGATCGCTTCAAGATCACCGCGCGCACGCGGCGTAAAGCGAACCCTCATAGACCGAGGCGCTGCCAGAGGGCTTCGATCTCCTCATCGGGCACGAAAGCACCGCGCCTTGCCTGCTCCACGCCCTCCCGGACGGCCGCCCTGGTCTCGTCGTCAAGTTCGCCGACACGCGTCAATTCTTCGTCGGCCAGAGCGAGAAGAACGGCGCCGAGGACGTCCTGCTCCTCCGCCGGAAGCGCCCGCACTTTGGCGATCGCCTTGTCCAGAATCTTAGTCATAGTTGCGACTATAGCATGCCGTTCTGCTCATTGAGCAGCCGGAGCGCCTCCTCGATCGGGCTGAAGGAGCGGCGATGATGGGTGCATACCCCGTGCTTCTTGATGGCCGCCGCATGCTCCGGCGTGCCGTAGCCCTTGTTGCTCTCCCAGCCATAGCGGCGGTAGCGGCGGGAGAGCCTGATCATCAGCCGGTCGCGCGTGACCTTGGCCACGATCGAGGCCGCTGCCACAGACAGCGACAGGCCGTCGCCTCCGACGATGGCGCGCGCCTGGCAAGGGAAGCGTCGCGGAATGATATTGCCGTCGATCAAAGCGGCCCCTGCCGGCACTCCGAGCCCGCGATAAGCGACCCGCATGCCCCACAGGCTTGCCTGCAGGATGTTGTCGCGGTCGATCCGCCGGACCTGGCCGATGACCACTGACACGATCGATGTGGCGATGATCTCGCCATAGCGATCCTCGCGCGCCTCGGGCGTCATGAGCTTCGAATCGTTGAGACCCTCGGGGATGCGGTCGGGATTGAGGATCACCGCGGCGACCACCACGGGTCCAGCCCAAGGGCCGCGGCCGGCCTCGTCGATGCCGGCGACAGGGCCCTGATATTGGTCCATCAGCGCCGCTTCGAGATCGAAGCAGGGCGCCTGACGGACAGACGGTGATTCTTGCGCGAGTGCCATGGGCCGACTCTCGCGCAAACGCCGCGTCCTTGGCAACTCGCCATATGAGCGGGCTGCTACATTGTGGAAAACGATGAGCCTCGCGCCGGGATCCGATCGGCCGCCAACTCTCGGCGCTACGCCCGTTGTGGATGACGTCCTGCCCTTTGCGGCAGGACGACGATGCAAGCGATCATGAGAACGGCGACGACGACGGAGGCAAGGGGACGGCTCCAGGCAAGGCCGCCCTGGTCCAACGGCTTGTCGATAAAATCGCCGACCGTGGCTCCGAGCGGCCGCGTCAGGATGAAGGCGGCCCAGAAGAGAAGGACTCGCGATATGTCCGTCCAGAAATAAGCCGCCGCCAGCGCCGCCAATCCGGAAGCGAACACGAGCGCCCCTCCTTCATAGCCAAGGCCGGTGTCGGCGAGCCAGTCCCCCAGAGCCGTTCCCAAAGTCTGCGAGAACGTGATCGCCGCCCAGTAGAAGGCTTCCACTTTTGGCGTGCTCACCGTTTCCACCGAGATCGAGCCAAGCGTCCAATACCAGAGGCCAAGGACCGCCATGAGGCAGCCGCTCAGGAGCAACGAGCCGCCGAAATAGCCGATACCCAAAGAGCGGGTGGCGAAGTCGGCCATCGTCGTGCCGGCCGTGGTGGAGGCGACGATCACCGCCCAATACAGAAAAGGGTGAAATTTTTTCGCGGCCATTTGGATGCCGACCAGAAGCAACAAGGCGGAGAGGAAGATGGCCGTGCTCACGAGGTAGCCAAGGTCCATCGTCATGCTGAACGTATCGCCGCCCGTTTCGCCCAACGTTGTCGCGAGAATCTTGATGATCCAGAAGCCGAGCGTGACCTCTGGAACCTTGGTCGCATGATGATTGGAAACGGGTGCCATGGATGCTCCCCGACCTCTCGATGGCTTTGGCGCCCTACCCATAGAGTGCGCAAGCGCCATTGAGAAGGGAAGGCTCCCCTCGCGGCCAGAATCACTCCGCGCCGCACCGACTGCTCGAATCGCTCCTTTTTCTAGAGCAGGCTGAGCTGCTGGCCGGGAAGGGCAGGGGGGGTGAACAGGTCGGTGCGGAGCTCGACCGAGCTCCGGTTCAACCCGAGGCGCTCGGCGGCGAGCTCGAAGCGCCGGCCGATCATCCAGGCGTAAGGCCCGTCGCCCACCATGCGCTCGCCCCATTTCGCATTGTAGAGCTTGCCGCCGCGGGTGGAGCGCATCAGCGACAGCACGCGCTTGGCGCGGTCCGGGCAGTTGGCGTTGAGCCATTCGGTGAAAAGATCGCCGATCTCGAGCGGCAGCCGCAACAGCACATAGCCCGCTTGGGTCACGCCTACCGAAGATGCGCGCTCGAGAATGCGCTCCATCTCCATGTCGGTAAGCCCGGGGATGACCGGTGCCACCATGACCGAAGCCGGCACGCCGGCCTCGACCATCCGCTCGAGCGTCTCGAGCCGCTTATCGGGGGTGCTCGCGCGGGGCTCCATGGCGCGAGCGAGCTTCCGGTCGAGCGTGGTCACCGAGAGCGCCACCTTGACGAGACCGCGTTCAGCCATCGAGGTGAGCAGATCGAGGTCGCGCAACACGAGCGCCGACTTGGTGACGATGCCGACGGGATGGTTCGCCGCACTCAAAACTTCGAGGATGCGGCGCATGATGCGGTAGCGCCGCTCGATCGGCTGATAGGGATCGGTGTTGGTGCCGATGGCGATGGTGCGGACCTTATAGCCGGGCTCGGCGAGCTCGCGCTCGAGCGCTTGCCCGGCATTGGTCTTGGCAAACAGCTTGGTCTCGAAATCGAGCCCTGGCGACAGCCCGAGAAAGGCGTGGCTCGGCCGCGCGAAACAGTAGATGCAGCCATGCTCGCACCCCCGATAAGGGTTGATCGAGCGGTCGAAGCCGATATCGAACGACTCGTTCTTGGTGATAATGCGCCGCGCCGGGACCTCTTGCACGTCGGTGGCAAGCGCCTCGAGCTCGGCAAGCGACTCCCAGCCGTCGTCGGTGGGCTCGTAGGCGATGGCCTCGTAGCGGCCTGAGCGGTTGGTTTGGGCGCCCCTGCCATGCCGACGACCCGCCGCAACGCCTGAAGCTTCGAGCGGGGCGCTCTCCAATTGGGGGGCTTTTTTCAAGGCAACAGACATGGGCTCTATATAGTAAAGCCACGTGAACAAATCAAGAACATATCTATCGTGCTGCCATGTCACGATTGCCGCTTGAAGGCCAAACGCTATAGTTCGCCCATGATTTCCGTGATCATCCCGACCTTGAATGCCGAACGGATGCTTGGCCCGACGCTCACCGCGCTCGTGCCGGCCGTGGTGGACGGCGTGGTGCAGGAAGCGATCCTCGTCGATGGCGGCTCGACCGACGAGACCTGCGTCATCGCCGAGGCTGCCGGCACGCATCTGATCAAAGCGCCGCAGGGCCGCGGGACTCAGCTCGACGCGGGCGCGGCGCAAGCGCGCGGCGATTGGTTGCTCTTCCTGCATGCCGACACGGTGCTCGATCCCGGCTGGGCCGATGAGGCGCAAAGCTTCATCGAGCGGGTCGAGAGCGGGAGGCGGAAATCCGCTGCGGCCGCCTTCCGCTTCGCTCTCGACGACGACGGCCTCATGCCGCGCCTGGTCGAAAGGATGGTCGCCTTGCGCTGCCTCTTGCTCGCGTTGCCTTACGGCGATCAGGGTCTCCTCATCTCGCGCAACCTCTATAACCGGCTTGGCGGTTTCCGGCCGCTGGCCCTCATGGAGGATGTCGATCTCGTGCGGCGGCTGAGGCGGGGCGAGCTCGTCATGCTCAACGCGCGCGCGGTGACGAGCGCTCAGCGCTATCGGCGCGAAGGCTATCTCGCCCGGGGCTTACGCAATCTCGGCTGCATCCTGCTCTATTACCTTCGCGTGCCGCCGCGGGTGCTCGCGCGCCTCTATGGCTAGGCGGGTCGCGGCCCCACCGCGCCGCATCGCTTTTGCCCCGCGCCTCGTCATCATGGCCAAGAGCCCGGTTGCGGGCCTCGTCAAGCGGCGGCTCGGACGCGAGATCGGCGATGTCGGGGCGATCCGCTTCTATCGCAGCTGCCTTGCTCACACCGTTTTGCGATTGGCCGCCGACCCGCGCTGGCGCACGGTGCTTGCCGTCACGCCCGACAAGGACGTTGCTTCGCGCATCTTGCCTGCGCCGCGAAGGGTGGGGCGCCTGCCGCAAGGGAGCGGGAATCTTGGGCGACGCATGCAGCGTCTGTTCCGGCGCCTGCCACCGGGGCCCGCCATCATCGTCGGTAGCGACATTCCCGCGATCCTTCCGTCCCACGTCGCACAGGCCTTCAAGCTCCTTGGGCGCGCCGACGCCGTGTTGGGACCGGCACACGATGGCGGCTACTGGCTCATTGGCTTGAGAAGGAGCCCGCGTGTGCTCGCACCCTTTGCCGGCGTCCGCTGGTCGGGCCCGCACGCCCTTGCCGATACGCTCGCCAATCTCAACGGAAAACGCGTTCTCCTCGCTCCGACGCTGAGAGACGTAGATACATCCGAGGCTTATCGCGATGAACGCGTTTCCGCCGAGCGGCTCATCTCACCTCCACGCCTAAAGCGGGCCCGTCGCGCTTAAGCTAAACTTAAGGAGCTTCGGCTAGTTGCTTGAAATCCTGAGTAAAGGGCTTCTTCATGCGCCTCGCATTGGTCGATCCGAGCCGCACCACGCGATTGATCGTCAGCCGCCTCGAAGCGCGCGGTCACGAGGTCGTCCCGTTTGCCGATGAGCGCGAAGCGCTTGCTTCCATCAAGGCCGATCCTTGCATCGAGGCGCTGATCACGAGCGCTGAGCTCAAGCACATGTCGGGTGTCGAGCTGTGCTGGGAGACAAGGCTGCTCGCGACTTGCCGGCGCCCGATCTATGTTTTGATGATGTCGAGCCAATACGATCAAAGGAGCCTGATCGAGGCCTTGGACTCCGGCGCCGACGATTTCATCGGCAAGCCGCCTCTCGCCGAGGAGCTCTTCGCGCGGCTGCGCGCCGCTGAGCGCATAGCCTCCATGCAGCGCGAGTTACTGCGGCTCGCCACCACCGATCCCTTGACCGGCCTGTGCAACCGCCGCGGCTTCTTCGAGCAGGCGACCGAGGCGTGTGCGCGGGTCGTTCCCCCCGACGGCAGTCTGTCGGCCATCATCCTCGACATCGACAACTTCAAACAGATCAACGACTCCTACGGCCATGAGACCGGCGACGAAGCCATCTGCGCGTGCGCCCGCGCCGCCTTTCCACAAGGTGCCCTGGTTGGGCGTCTCGGCGGCGACGAGTTCGCCCTGCTGCTCGAGCAGCAGACGCTGTCGCAAGCGGTCGAGGTCGCCGAAGATCTGCGGCTGCGGCTCGCCGAACGGCCCTTGGACACCGGCAAGGGCCGGATCTCGCTCACCTGGAGCGTCGGCGTCGGCGAGGGCAGGCCCGGCGATACGGTCGACCAGATTCTCGCCCGCGCCGATGCGGCGCTCTACGACGCCAAGCTCAAAGGGCGCAATCGCGTGATTGGCGCTCACGCCGGGATGCTGACGCGAAGCGCCGTCGCCACCGACGGCATCGCTCGCGCCTTTGCGGTCTAGCAACCGTCAGCCGGCTTTCTTGCCCTTGCCGCCCTTCCGCGTCTCTTGCAGCCGCGGCATGATCTCGATGAACGAGCAGGGGCGGTGGCGGTTGTCGAGCTGAGCCTTGAGGATGCCGTTCCAGGCGTCAGTGCAGGCACCCGGCGAGCCCGGCACGCAGAAAATATAGGTGCCGTGCGCGAGCCCGCCGCAAGCGCGCGACTGCACCGTCGAGGTTCCCACGCTTTGGTAGCTCAGCATATGGAACAGCACGGAGAACCCCTCGATCTCCTTCTCGAACAGCGGCTTCACCGCCTCGGGCGTCACGTCGCGCCCGGTGAAGCCCGTGCCGCCCGTGGTGATCACCACATCCACTTGCGGATCTTTGATCCAGCGCTTCACCTGGCGGCGGATCGCCTTCTCGTTGTCCTCGGCGATGGCGTGCTCCGCCACCTCGTGACCGGCCTCTTTGATCATGCTGACGAGGAGGGGTCCCGATTTGTCGGTCTTCTTGGTGCGCGTGTCGGAGACCGTGAGCACGGCGATGCGCACGGGGATGAAGGGCCTGGTCTCGTCAATGCGGTTCATTTGGGCTCCAGCGCCTCCTTCACCATCAGCAGATCGCGCCAGGCGTAGCGCTTGTCCTCCGGCTTGCGCAGCAGATAAGCGGGGTGAAGCGTCGCGAGCGTGGCGATGCTGCTGCCCGCGCACTGATAGGTCAGCCATTTGCCCCTGAGCCGCATGATGCCTTCGCTCGTCCCGAGAATGCTCTTCGCCGCAGCGCCGCCGAGCAGCACCAGGATATCGGGCGAGAGCAGCTCGATCTGCCGGGCGAGGAAGGGCGCGCAGGCCTCGACCTCTTGCGGCGTCGGCGTGCGGTTTCCAGGGGGCCGCCAATAAATGGTGTTGGTGATGTAGACGTGTTCCTCGGCAAGCCCGATGGAGGCAAGCATGCGGTCGAGCAACTGCCCGGCGCGGCCGACAAAGGGCTTACCTTGCAGGTCCTCATCGCGGCCCGGCGCCTCGCCGATCAGCATGATGCGCGCCTCTTGGTTGCCTCGCGCAAAGCAGAGGCTCTTCGCCGTGCGCTTCAAGGCGCAGCCCTCGAAGGCGGCGACCATGGCTTCGAGCTCGGCGAGGCTTAGGGCCTGGCTGATGGCGCTCCGGTCTGGGAGGCTATCGCTCGCGGCAGGGCGCGCCGCCACGATGCTTTGGCGGGGCGGCTTGGCGACGCTTTTCGGTGGGGACGGGGCCTCGGGCGCCGCTGGCTCGAGCGCTGGTGTGGCAAAGCAGTCGAGCGGCACCTCGCCGATCGCCTCGTCGACGCCCATCGCCTCGTACCAGGCAAGGAGCGCCTGAGCGGCATTAAGCTCAGATGTGGCCATTTGCTATGCCTCTAAAGACCCCATATTTTGTCATTGTCCGGCGTGACCGGGCAAATCAGTATCGCTGGGCCTTCTCGAATTTATCACCGATTGCTTGGCCGTACCGGATTCCCTGCTTCGCGGGGAGTGGCATAGAAGCATTGTCGCGTGCCGCCTCGGCACCGGCCAAAGACGACGGAGCCTTGGGCCTTGAGCGAAGCGACCGACCGCGAGACCATGGAGTTCGACGTCGTCATTGTCGGCGCCGGACCCGCCGGGCTCGCTGCCGCCATCAGGTTGAAGCAGCTTGCCGCAAAGACGGGCAAGGACCTCTCGGTCGTGATCCTGGAGAAGAGCTCCGAGGTCGGCGCCCACATTCTGTCCGGCGCCGTGATCGATCCGGTCGCGCTCGATCGCCTGTTGCCCGACTGGCGTGAGCAGGGCTCGCCGCTCACCACGCCGGTCACCGAGGACCGCTTCTACTATCTCTGGAAGACGGGCGGCGTGCATGTGCCGAACATCTTCATGCCGCCGCTGATGAGCAATCACGGCTGCTATATCGGCAGCCTCGGCAGCCTCACCAAATGGCTCGCCGAGCAGGCGGAAACCCTGGGCGTCGAGATCTATCCGGGCTTCGCCGTTACCGATGTGATCTTCGGTGACAACGGCGCGATTGAGGGCGTGATCACCGGGGACATGGGTGTTGCCCGCGACGGCAGCCACAAGGACAGCTTCACGCCCGGTATTGCGCTCACCGGCAAATATACGCTGTTCGCTGAAGGCGCCCGCGGCTCCCTCTCCAAGATGCTGATCAAGAAGCTCGGCCTCGATGCCGAGTCGGGTCCGCAGAAATTCGGCATTGGTCTCAAGGAGCTGTGGGAGGTGCCGCAAGAGAAGCACAGACCCGGCCTCGTGCAGCACACCATGGGCTGGCCGCTCGACGACAAGACCGGCGGCGGCTCGTTTCTCTATCATTTCGGCGAGCGGCTGGTGTCGGTCGGCTTCGTCGTCCATCTTGACTACGACAACCCCTACATCAACCCGTTCAAGGAATTTCAGCGCGCCAAGACCCATCCCCGCATCGCCTCCCATCTCGAAGGCGGCAAGCGCATCGCCTATGGCGCCCGCGCGCTCACCGAGGGCGGCTGGCAGGCGGTGCCACGCCTTGCGTTCCCTGGCGGCGCGCTGATCGGCTGCGCTGCGGGCTTCATGAACGTGCCGCGCATCAAGGGCAGCCACAACGCCATGCTGAGCGGCATGCTCGCCGCGGAGGCCGCGTTCGCGGCAATAGAGGCCGGCCGCTCGCGTGACGTGCTCGAAGCCTACCCCGCGAGCGTCCAGGCAAGCTCGATGGCGAAGGAGCTGAAGCGCGTGCGCAACGTGAAGCCGCTCTGGTCGCGCTTCGGCACGCGGGCGGGCGTCATGCTCGGCGGCATCGACATGTGGCTCAACACGCTTTTTCCCTTTTTGCGCCACTCGCTCAAGCACTTGAAGCCGGACTATGCCGGCCTGAAACTGGCGAAGGACGCCAAGCCCATCGACTACGAGAAGCCGGACGGGAAGCTGACCTTCGACATTCTCTCATCGGTGTTCCTGTCGGGGACCAATCACGCCGAGAACCAGCCGGTGCATTTGGTCCTCACCGATCCGACCATCCCGATCGAGCACAATCTCCCGGACTATGCCGAGCCCGCGCAACGCTACTGCCCGGCGCAGGTCTACGAGGTGGTGAGCGAAGGCGATCGCCAACGCTTCCAGATCAACGCCCAGAACTGCGTCCATTGCAAAACCTGTGACGTGAAAGACCCCGCGCAGAACATCACTTGGGTGCCTCCGGAAGGTGGCGACGGCCCGAATTACGTGAATATGTGAAGTCGGCGCGCTATGTCGCGGAAACCGGCCACAAACGCGCCGCGATTGAGTCTCAAGGAAGCTTTTGGTTTGCTTGGGGACCAAAAGCGCTTACCCTTTCGACGGGGATCATACGAACCGCAATATTTCGGGGCGGCGTGATAGCCGAAACCATAATGACGATTGTCGATCGTGCGGCTCTGCGTAAATGGGCGCGGAGGTCTCTTCTCGTTGCGGCGCTTCTTGCAGCTCCCGCGGCCTATTCGGAAGTCGTCGCTGACAGTCCGGACGAAGATCCGGGCACCCTCCTCGGCAACTATCTTTCGGGCCGCATGGCCCGCGGCGACCACGACACGGTTGCCGCCGCCGATTTCTATTCCAAGGCCCTGGCCGGGGATCCGAGCAACGAGATCATCCTCGAGCAGGCCTTCCTGCTTGAGGCGGCGTCGGCCCATTGGGATCGCGCCATTCAGCTTGCCAACGACCTGGTCAAGATCGAGCCAGCCCACCGGATCGCGCAATTCCTCCTCGGTTGCGATGCTTTCAAGCGGGGCGATTACAAGGAAGCCGACGAGCATTTCTCGGCAGCGCGCCAGGGCCCGATCGCGGATCTGACCTCGACGCTCGCCCGCGCCTGGGTGCAGGAGGCCGCCGGCAAGCCCGATGACGCGCTCGCCACCCTCGATAGCCTGAGCGATGCGGACTGGGCCCAGTTCTATCAGCGCTATCACCGCGCGCTGATCGCCGACGTCGCCGGCAAGCGCGACATCGCGCGGCTCGCCTTCGCCCAGGCCTTCAAGAAGAATCCGAGCACGCTCAGGGTCGCCGACGCCTATGCGCGCCACGAAGTGAACGCCCACAACCGCAAGCTCGCCAAGGAGACGCTGAAGATCCACCTCGCCAAGGCTGGCGGTCATCCTTTGTCTGCGGCACTCCTTGCCGACATCGAAAGCGGGAAGACCCCGCCGCTCCTCGTCGTCACTCCGGCTGACGGCCTCGCCGAGGTCTTCTACGGCATCGGCGATGCGCTCGCCGGCGAGGGCGGCCTCGACATGGGCATCATCTTCCTGCAGTTCGCCCTGTACGTTAAACCCGATTTCCCGCTCGCTTATGCGGCGCTGGCCGAGGCCTATGAGGGCGCCAAGAAATACGACCTCGAGATGCAGGCCTTCGAGCAGATCCCGAAAGATTCGCCGCTGTGGCTGAACGTCCAGATTCAGAAGGCCTTTGCGCTCAACTCTCTCGACCGGGTCGATGACGCCAAGGTGCTGCTCGAGGGGCTGATCGCCCAGGATCCGAAGAACGTCCTCCCGCTCGATGCGCTCGGCAACATCCTGCGCGCCCACGAGCGCTACGGCGAGGCCAAGGACTACTATTCCCGCGCCATCGAGCTGATCGGCAAGCCCACCAAGGAGAATTGGACGCTGTTCTATTCGCGCGGCGTGTCCAACGAGCGGCTGAAGGACTGGCCCGGCGCCGAGGCCGATTTCAAGCAGGCGCTCGAGCTCTCTCCCGAAGAGTCCCTCGTGCTCAATTATCTCGGATATTCCTGGATCGACCAGGGCCGCAATCTGAAGCAGGCGATGGACTACATCCGCAAGGCGGTGAAGCTCAAGCCTGACGACGGCTACTATGTCGACAGTCTTGGCTGGGCCTATTTCAGGCTCGGCAATCTAGCGGGCGCCGTCGAGCAGCTCGAGCGCGCCGTCGAGCTCAAGCCCGACGATCCGGTCATCAACGACCATCTTGGCGACGCCTATTGGCGCGTGGGACGGAAGCTCGAGGCCAAATATCAGTGGCAGCAGGCGATGACGCTGAAGCCTGATGACGAACAGGCCGTCGTACTCAAGCAGAAGATCGAGTCCGGCCTGACCGAGACCGCCGAGACCAAATCGGCGCAAGACCGGACCACCCAGGCGGGCCAGAAGACGCAGCAATAGGACGAGGGCCTTGGCCAATCCCCGGGGGAGCGGAGCATGACGGCGCTCCGTGACACGGCGTGGGCGAAGCTCAACCTGACGCTTGAGGTTCTCGGCCGCCGCGCCGACGGATTTCACGAGCTTTGCAGCCTGGTCGCCTTCGCTGGCGTTGGCGACATCGTCGAGCTCGATCCTTCCGCCCCTTTCGAGCTCGTGGTCGAAGGCCCCTTCGCCGGAGCCTTGGGCGGCGACAATCTCATCGTCAAAGCGGCGCAGGCGGCGAGCGCTGCCTATCCCGGGCTGAAGCTCGGGCGCTTCCGCCTGGTCAAGATTCTTCCCGTCGCCGCTGGCCTCGGCGGCGGTTCGGCCGATGCGGCTGCTTCTTTGCGGCTGATCGGGCGCGCCAATGGGGGCACGCTGAGCGAGGCTCTGCTGGCGGAGATTGCGCCCAAGCTCGGCTCAGACGTGAGCGTGTGCCTCAAGAGCCGTCCGGCCTTGATGACTGGACGCGGCGAGATCGTGAAGTGCGTGGGCGGCTTCCCGTCTTGCGGCGTGCTTCTTGCCAATCCCGGGCTCCCGCTTGCGACCGCTTCGGTCTATGCCGGGCTCAACGCAGCGCCTCTGCCGGCATCGCCGGCAAATGAGCCGGAGCCGCCCGGCTTCGCCGGAAGCTTCGAGTGGTTGCTCGACTATCTCGCGCCGCGCGACAACGATCTCGAGGCGCCGGCCATGCGCCTCGCACCTGCCATCAGGAAGGTGCTCGCCGCTCTTGCGGAGCTGGAAGGTGCCCGCCTCGCGAGGCTGTCGGGAAGCGGGCCGACTTGCTTTGCCTTGTTCGCCACCGCCGAGGAGGCCGAACGGCAAGGAGCTGCGCTCGCCGCATCGCACCCCGATTGGTGGATCGCCGCAACCGAGCTTGGAGCAACCCCGTAAACCCGTCGACTAGAACGGGCGGTCGACGCAGAACTCGATGGCCTCGAGCAGGGCCGCCTTGGCGTCGCAGTCGGGAAAAATGGCGAGCGCGTCGCGGGAGATGGCGCCATAGTGGCGCGCCCGCTCCATCGTGTCGCTCAGCGCATTATGGCGCTTCATCAGGCCCATGGCCTCGGCGAGATCGGCCTCGCCGATATTGCCCTCCTGCAGCGTGCGCTGCCAGAAGGTCCGCTCGGCCGCATTGCCGCGCCGGTAGCCGAGCACCACGGGCAGCGTGATCTTGCCCTCGCGGAAATCATCGCCAACGCTCTTGCCGAGCATCGATTGCTCTCCCGAATAGTCGAGCGCATCGTCGACGAGCTGAAAGGCAAGCCCGAGATTGCGGCCATAGGACCGCAAGGCCGCGGCTTCCGATTTGGGCCTGGCCGCGATCACCGCGCCGACCTCCGCCGCTGCTGCGAACAGCGCTGCGGTCTTGGCGTCGATCACGGCGAGATAATCGTCCTCGGTGGTCTCGGTGTTCTTCGCGGTGATGAGCTGCATCACCTCGCCCTCGGCGATGATCGCGGCTGCATCCGACAGAATGCGCAGCGCCCCGAGCGAGCCCACGTCGACCATCATCTTGAAGGCCTGGCCGAGCAGGAAGTCGCCGACCAGCACGCTCGCCTCGTTGCCCCATAGGAGCCGCGCGGCGGTCTTGCCGCGGCGGAGATTGCTCTCGTCGACCACGTCGTCATGCAGCAGCGTGGCGGTATGCATGAACTCAACGCTCGCCGCGAGCCGCACGTGGCCGTCGCCCGTATAGCCGCACAGCCGCGCAGCGGCGAGCGTGAGCATGGGGCGCAAGCGCTTGCCGCCGGAATCGATCAGATGCCGGGCAAGCTCGGGTATCAGCTCGACATTCGATCTCGCGCGGTCGAGGATGATCCGGTTGACATGGGCCATATCCTCCTCGACAAGCGCGACGAGTGGCGCAAGGCTCGCTTTCGGATCGCGCGCGCCGGAAAGCTTAACGACAACTCCCAAGGGACTTTCTCCTAAGATCGCCGCGGGGGCTCTTCTGTAGATATTGTCGGCGGTCGCCCCCGAAGGGTCAAGGCGCTCCGCCTTGAGGCTAAAGGACACGAGCCTTGCAATGAAGGAATTGTTGCGCACCAACGAGCCTGTGCTCCTGTCTTATGTTAGCGCGCTCCTGGAGGAGGGGGAGATCGGCTTCATGGTTGCCGATCTCAATATGAGCGTTTTGGAGGGCTCGATCGGGGCCTTACCCCGGCGCATTCTCGTGGAGAACGAGCGAATCGGGCAAGCGCGCAGCATTCTCACCGAGGCCGGCATCGGCCATGTCATCTCCGACGAACAAAAGGGCTAGCCCCCCGGCAGTGCGGGCCGGCACTACGACCACCGACGGTTTTCTCGGCGGCCGCATCTCCATCATTCAGCCGCGGAGCGGCCACCGGGCGGGAAGCGACGCGGTTTTCCTTGCCGCCGCGGTTCCGGCGGGCAAGAGCGGACGCGTGCTCGATGCGGGCGCGGGCGTGGGCGTGGCGGGACTTTGCCTCTTGGCGCGCATCCCCGGGCTCGAGGTGACGGCCGTCGAGATCGACGCGCTTCTCTGCACCCTCGCCGAGAAAAATGCGGAACGGAACGGCTTTGCCGAAAGCTTCAAGGTGGTCAACGCCGACGTGACCTGGCCCGCCAAAGATCTCCGGGCCGCTGGCCTCCTTCGCGAGGGCTACGATCAAGTCATCGCCAACCCCCCCTTCCACGCTGAAGGCGCCGTCAGGGCGGCACCAGATCGGGCGCGGGCGACCGCCCACGTCATGGGAGCGGGGGGCTTAAGCGTCTGGGTCCGTTTCCTCACGTCCATGGCGCGGCCAAAGGGGCTGCTCACGCTGATCCACCGTGCCGAGTGTCTCGGCGCGCTGCTCAGCCTGCTCGACCGGAGATTCGGCGATATCGCCGTCTTTCCGCTCTTCCCCAAGAAAGGCGAGCCCGCCACGCGCATTATCGTGCAAGGGCGGAAAGGCAGCCGGGCAGGGCTCAGGCTCATGGCCGGGCTCGTGCTGCATGAGCAAGACGGAAGCTACACGGCGAAAGCCGATTCCGTCTTGCGGGCAGGGGAGGGGTTGGAGCTTGGGGATTAGATAAACGAAGGGCCGCCGCCTAGGGGGAAAGGCGGCAGCCCTCGTTTCGCCCGAGCGTGAGGAGAGACCTCGGGCTCGCAAGGCCGGCTAGTAGCAGACCTTGACGTTGCGCCAGACCGTCCTGAGGGCGAACTGGTCGGTAGTCATTTCGCAGATTAGCTACCACTG
>JAENXG010000015.1 GCA_016649675.1 Methyloceanibacter sp. | reverse complement strand
GTGTTGCCCGAGCGTCACCGCGCGAAGATCGTCGTCATTGCCGACGCACGTGAAGATGAACTCGGCCCCGTCCGCTGCCTCTTCAGGGGTGCTTGCGAGCCTCCCGCCGAATTGCGCGACCCAGGCCTCGGCCTTGGCGCGCGTGCGGTTGAAGACCACCACGTCGTGGGCCCCACGCGTCTTGAGGTGCCCGGCCATGGGAAAGCCCATGACCCCGAGCCCAATCCAGGCGACCTTGCTCATCGGCTAGATATCCACTTGCTTTCTTTGTCATTGCCCGGCATGACCGGGCAATCCAGTAACCACCGACGGGGTTGCCTTGTCACCTCGCGGTTACCGGATGCCCGCTTGCGCGGGCATGACAAGAAACGTGGATGCCCGGCACAAGGCCGGGCATGACGAAGAACAAAACGACAGGGAAAGAGCGCTAAGCGATCGGTGTTTCGGGGAAAGCGAGCTGCTCGCGCGCGCGCCACTCGTTGGTGACGTAGTTGATGATCAGCGACGTGCGCACGCCCTTGATCGGCCGCTTCTCGAAGCCGTGAAAGGTGACATCCGCGGGCACGAAGACCATGGCGGCATTGGGCGCGAAGGGCGAGCGGCCGACGCGATTCTTGTTGGCGTCGTAGATGTCGGTTCCGAGGTCGTGGTGGCTCGGGTCTTTCGACATGTAGATCAGCATGGTGAAGACCTTGACCCCAAGATCGCTGTGCGGCTCGAGCCAGAAGCCGTCGATGTCTTGGGCGAATTCGATGCGGAGATAGGTGCCCTTGAGGTTGGTGCCGCATGTCTTCTCGATGTGGCTCGTCACGCGCTTGTCCTGGAAGGCCTGCGCCACCGCCTCGCAAACGGGGAAGCGCTTGCGGTTGTCCAGGTCGAAATATCTTCGCGTGTTGTTGTGCAGCTCGCGCTTGCCCGAGATGCCTTCAAGCGAAGGGGCCTCGAAGGGCAGTGCCAGCATGTCGTCGAGGGTGTCGGCGGGGACGCAATCCCTGAGCGACCAATGGCGATAGGGCTGCTCGGAGCGCTTCGCCCTATCGATGCTCTTGATGAAGCTGCGAACGACGTCGTCCGCCGAACTCTTCCCCGCAGGACCAGCCGAATGCTTGAACGCGACGCTTTCCCTCATGATGCCATGCACTCCCTCGAAACGGTGCGAAAAGGCTGGCCATCCAGCGCCCATGCGGCCCCATCTCTAGCTCCAATAGCATCGGGGGCAGAATGGTGCAATTGATGCGGCGCAACGCGGACGCCGAAAGGCATGGGAATCGGCTGATTACCACTTGGCGTGCAAAGGATTTTTCGGCCGCTTCGGGCTGCAACCGCTCATCCATTTCGAAAATCGGCAGAAAACTTCGTTCGGGGCGCACGACTGCCGAAAAGGCTCGCTCAGCCTGACCCGGCGTGCAAACTCGATTCGGCTCGACCTTGATTTTTGGCAAGGCGGAGCGCCGCGGCATCGGCTAAGCGCGTCACGTGAGAAACGCAGATCAGTCCCGTGGGATGCTGACGGCCGAGGGATCGGTCGTGGGCCTGTCCCTGCTCGTGCTTCACGTGCTCGCCTGGACCTGGCTGTTTCGCATGGATCTCGCGAGTCAGATCTATCTCTGCCGTAACCATGCGACGCAACTTCCGGCCGCCGTTTGCATGTGGATCGTGATGATGAGCGCGATGATGATTCCGTCCGCGCTGCCGATGATCCTGACCTATGCGCAAGTCGTTTCCCGGCTCGAGCCCCAATCGCCCCGTCTCGGCTTGGTGGCGGTGTTCGCGGCAAGCTATCTGGTGGTGTGGAGCGTCTTCGCCGCGATGGCAGGCACTGCGGAGTGGCTGTTGGCCAAACAGGGCCTGATCCTCGACGGCCGGCTCGCCAATCCCGGCTATGGGCGCGCGCTTCTGATCGTCGCGTCGCTCTATCAATGGTCGAGCCTGAAAGGGACGTGCCTCTCCCGCTGCCGTTCGCCCTTGAGCTTTATCATCGAGCGCTATCGGCGCGGGTCGCGCGGTGCGCTTCGGCTTGGCATCACGCATGGTGTTCTTTGCGTCGGCTGCTGTGGTGCTGATGCTGCTGGCCTGGGTCGGTGGCGCGATGAATCTCGGCTGGATGCTCCTGCTCACGCTGTTCGTCGCGGCCGAGCGGATGTTGGGCGCGCAAGACTGGATGATGCACGCCTCGGCTGCGGTCCTGCTTGGTGCCGGCACCGTCGAGATCGTGTACGCGCTGGCCGGAGCGTGACGTCTCGCAGAGGCCGCCATGAGGGGCGACTCCTCGGCGCGGTGGAAAGCCCTACCGCTCAGTTCAAATCCATCCAGCGGATGCGGCGCGCCTGCAAGGCTTCGGGCGAGGCATCCTCCTCGGCCGTCACCTCCTCGGAGCGCAGGCATTTAGCGAGAAGCTCGAGCAGCGAGGCGTGGAGCTCACGCTCGCCGGCAAGCTGAGGCGGATTCGCGGCGAGAAATGCGAGGATTTCCCCATAATCAGGCATCGGCAACCCCGTACTGCCCCAGCCGTCGAAGGGTGCCGAGCCTGTGTGTCAAAACTTTGGCCCGACGCTCCCGGTGCACGGCCCAGCGAAAACCGCGCTCTCGGCGCTCAAGCCCCGAGGCGATAGCGCCCAACGAGACGCATCGGCGTGCGGCCGCCGGAGTCGCCGAACAGCGACAGGCCGTCGACGGTGACACCGGACGCGCAGATCTCCTCGAGCACGGGCCACAGCGCCTGGGCCACCCGCTCAAGATGGGTGGCGTCGAGCGGGCCGGTCAGCGTGATCGCGAACCGGTACTCGCTCAGCACGAAAGGATCGCCGAAGCTTTCCAAGAGGAGGCGCTGATAATCGCTGAGATGCGGGCTTGCATGCTCCTCGCGCTCAATGTCGCTCAGAGGCGCGGCGAAGTCCTCGAAGGCCCCGACGCACTGGGCGGCGAGCCATTCAAGCGCGGGCCTCGCCTCGACCGGGCGCAGCACGAGGAAGCGTCCGGCACGCGATAACGTCAGCGGTCCGGTCTCGACCGGCTTGCGGCGATCGGCAAAACTGATGAGCCGCGACTTCAGCGCATCCGGTCCGATTCCGTCGCGCAACGCGAACGGCGCGCGAAAGAGCGCATGCAGGCCCGTGTAGCGGCCAGGCGCGGCAGGAATCTTCGCAAAGCTCGTGCCGGAGAGACCCGCAGCGGAGAAGGCCTGCAAGGTGATGCCGTCATTGGCCCGTCCGAACCAAGAGCGCCCGAAGGCGGAAAGTGCGGTGCCGGGTTGCGGCGTGTAGTAGATCGCATAGCGGGCGAAGCTCGGTCGGTAACAAGCGGCGCCCTTCCGTTCGTTCTCGAGATGGGCACAATTGAGCATCGAGTCCTCCCTAGGCGCACGTATTGATCGACGGCGCTCATGATCTCACCGCTAGCAGGTCCCTGTGGCGGCGACGCGACAGGTTCTTGGCGATAGGGAGGCCGAGGGATGAACACTTGGTGAATCAAATTTTCTGCAACTGCGAGCGACACTTGCGCACGTTGCGTCATGCCTTTGACAGGGCGGCGTTTCGCGGGCATGCGTTGCTGCACTTGCGAAGGGTGATTGAGGGGGGACCATGATCGAGCTCTACACCTGGACGACGCCGAACGGGCAGAAGGTGTCGATCATGCTGGAGGAGGTGGGGCTCCCTTACCGCGCCCACGCAATCGACATCACCAAGGACCAGCAGTTCGATCCGGCTTTCCTCAAGATCGCCCCTAACAACAAAATCCCCGCCATCGTCGACACCGACACCGGACTTCATCTCATGGAGTCGGGCGCGATCCTGCTCTATCTCGCCGACAAGACCGGCCGGCTGTGGCCGCAGGACTTCCCCACCAAATGGCGCGTAGTCGAATGGCTCATGTGGCAGATGGGAGGCCCCGGGCCATTTCTCGGTCAGGTCCACCATTTCGTGAGATTCAATCCCGGCAAGAGCGCTTACGCCGAGGAGCGCTACGC
This sequence comes from Methyloceanibacter sp., assembly GCA_016649675.1. Lineage (GTDB taxonomy): Bacteria > Pseudomonadota > Alphaproteobacteria > Rhizobiales > Methyloligellaceae > Methyloceanibacter. Next base: position 14,396 of record JAENXG010000015.1, on the reverse strand, counting down.
TAAGGAGGCGAAGCGCCTCTGGGGCGTGCTCGACCGGCGCCTTGGCGAGGTCGACTATGTCGCCGGCGACTATTCCATCGCCGATATCGCCATCTGGCCGTGGATCTCCCGCTTCGCCTGGCAGACGGTGGACTTCGCCGACCATCCCAACGTGAAGCGCTGGTATTTGGCGATCGCAGGCCGGCCCGCGGTCAAGCGGGGCTGGGACGTGCTCAATGAAGGGCGTGTCATTCCCATGCCGTGAGCGGCCCCCGAAGCTGGCTAGCCGGGCACGCTTGAGCTATGGCAGAATACGAGAAAGGCCGCGGATCGAGCGCCATGCTAAGGGCGCGAGAGGGGACGCACCGCTCACTTGTCTCGCGAGGGCAGCGCGAGGGAGGACGACGTCATGAAGAGAAACGCCGCCGCTTCGGTCCGCCTGATTCAATCGAAGAATGCTTTATATGGGCGACCGCCACCCGCGCGGCGTCACTGCACGATCGGCCGCGGCGGCTGATCTCGGAAGCGCCGGAGGCGCCACAAATTCAAATTTCGTCAGAGTTGAGGTGGGCCGGGCCGAAAGCCGTGCCCGATGACAACTGGAGAGGGGTCATGCAGAAACTGATGTTGGTTGTGTGTGCCGCGGCGGGTTTGGCGACCTATGCCACGCTTGCCATCTCGGCCGAGGACCTCGCCGCAGCCGTCAAGGCGCGGCGGCATTTGATGAAGGAGGTCGTCGCTCCGGCGGCCAAGCTCGCCAACAAGATGATCAAGGGAGACGAGCCCTTCGATGCCGCGAAGGCAGCCAAGGCCATGACCGAGATCAGCGAGGTCCCCGACAAATACGTGAAACTGTTCCCCAAGGGCACGGAGCACGGCGCCATCGCCGACAGCGAGGCTAAGGCCACGATCTGGGAAGACTTCCCCAAGTTCGAGGCAACGGCCAAGAAGCTCAAGGATGCGAGCGCCAAGGCGGCTTCAGCGGCGGCCCAAGGGCAGGGTACCTTCACGGCCGCCTTCAAGGACATGACCAATGTCTGTAAAGAGTGCCACGAGTCGTTTCGCGAAAAGCTGGAATAACCAGCCGAGCGTGGTGACGGTCAGAGTCTAGGGGAGGAAACCTTGCGCCGATTCTTGCTGGCGCTGCTTGTTCTTGGCGTCGTCGGCGCAGTTGCCTTCTGGCTGCTGACGATGCCGCGTGCCGTGCCGGCGTCGGCGTTGCCGGCGCATACGCCCGACGTCGCCCATGGCGAATATATCTTCACCGCCGGCGGCTGCGCCGAATGCCACGCGGCACCGCTTAAGAAATGCGACGACCACAAGACACAAGACAAGACCGTTCTTGCGGGTGGACGCTGCCTGAAGACGCCGTTCGGCGTCTTCCACGTCCCCAACATCTCGCCGGACAAGGAGCATGGCATCGGGACGTGGAGCACGCTCGACTTTATCACCGCCATGAAGCTCGGGATGGCGCCGGGCGGAGAGCATCTCTACCCGGCGTTTCCCTACACGTCCTATCAGCGCATGACCTATGAGGATCTGATCGACCTCAAGGCCTATCTCGACACCTTGCCCGCTTCGAGCAACGACGTGCCGGAGCACGACCTTGCCTTCCCGTTCACGATTCGGCGCGGGCTCGGCCTTTGGCAGAAGCTTTACGTCGACGGCAAAGCCTTCGTCCCTGATCCGCACGCGAGCGCCGAGCTCAATCGCGGCGCCTACCTCGTGCAGGCCCCGGGCCACTGCGCCGAGTGCCATTCGCCGCGCAACCTCATTGGCGGGATCATCACGTCGGAGGAATTCGCCGGCGCCAAGAACCCCGAAGGCAAGGGCACGATTCCAAACATCACGCCGAGCGACGACGGCATTGGCGATTGGAGCAAGGCCGATATCGTCGACTTGCTGGAGAACGGCAATCTCCCGGACGGCGACGTGGTCGGGGGCACGATGGCCGCGGTGCAGGAGAACATGGCCAAGCTCACCGACGAGGACCGCAAGGCGATCGCCGCCTATCTCAAGGCCCTGCCGCCGCTTCCTGACGCCGTGCCGAAATCAGAGCAGACGAAAGACGAGGACAAAGCGCCCGCCGAGCCCGCCGGCGAAGGCGGCAACGGCGAGCAAGAGCACGATACCCCGGAGTGAGTGGACAGCGTGATGGGTGAGCCGCGTGGCCAGGACCGTTACCGTAGCGTCGCTGGCGCTCTCGCCATGTCGCTTGTGCTCTGTGCCTCAGCTCCGGCATGGGGCGCCGATCTCTACGGGTTGACCGTCGGCATCGACGACTATGAGGGCACGGTCAACGACCTCGACGGTGCCGTGAACGATGCCAAGGACGTGAGCCAAGCTCTCGACCGCGCCGGGGCCCGTGAGGTCGTGCGCCTGTTCAACGACGACGCCAGCAAGGCAGCCATTACCGCGGCATGGGAGAGACTGGTGGCTAAGGCGAAGCCCGGGGACACCATCGTGTTCAGCTATGCCGGACACGGTGGACAGGAGCCCGCGCCGCCCGACCGTCATGACAAGACCACCATCGAGAGTTTTCTCCTCGGCCATTTCGAGCCGAGTGGGCCGGGGACGCGCGAACGCATCGTCGACGACGAGGTGTTCACCTGGCTGCAGGCGGCCGACAAGAAAGGCATCAAGGTCATCTTCGTCGCCGATTCCTGTCATTCGGGAGGCATGGAGCGGAGCGCGAGCGCGCCCGGCGTCAAGTTCCGCCGCATGACCTATCCGGCGATCACGGACGATCAGCTGAAATTTCCTCCGCCCGAGGCGGCCCAGATCACCGTCGACGACTTCCAGAACGTCACCTTCGTTGCCGCTGTGGCAGCCGACAAGCTTGTGCCGGAGGTAACGATCGAGGGCCAGAAGCGCGGCGCCTTGAGCTGGGCCTTCTCCCGGGCGGTCGAAGGCCGTGCCGACAAGAACGGCGACGGGGAGGTGAGCGAGTTCGAGCTGCTCGGCTATATCGTGCCGGCGGTGCACTCGCTCGTGGAGAGCCAGCAGACCCCGCAAGTCCTGCCGCTCCGCGCGCGCTCGGTGGCGCTCGTGACGCTGCGCGGGGGGGGCGGGCAGGCAGGCGCACCGGCGGGCGCGCAAGGCGAAGCGCCGGCCGATGAAGGGGCGCTGAAGCTCAAGCTCGCGGTCGAGGGCGGCGACGCAAGCGCGGTGGCCGATCTGCCCTTCGTGACGGTGGTCGCCGACAAGGCGCAAGCCGACCTCATCTGGTCCGCCGACGGCAAGGTCGAGCACGTCGTGGGCGGGGTCGTCGCCGAGAATGTCGACGCCCAAGGCATCAAAGGCGTCGTCTCCAAATGGGCGGCGCTGAAATGGCTCAATCATCAGGCGGCGCTCTCGCCGATCCCGGCCAAGCTCGTCGGCGGCAATCAGCGCTACGCCATTGGCGACGTCGTCGAGGTGGAAATCGAGGGCGCGAAATATCCGCATCTCACGCTGTTCAATCTGCCGCCCGATGGCCGTGTCGAGTTCTACGTACCCGACCCCGGCAAGCCCGGCGATGCCACCAAGGATTGGAGCCGCGAGCCGATGCACGAGACCTTCAAGGTGGACAAGCCGCCTTACGGGGCGGAGCATATGGTGGCGATCTTCTCGAAGAATGATCTGCCGGACCTCCACGCAGCGCTGTCCTCGATGACGACACCGCAACGGGCCGAGGCCTTGCGGCCCATGCTCGAGGAGGCGCTTCGGGGCGAGGAGGCGCAGATCGGCATCATCGATATTTACACGGGCGCCGGAGGCTGATGTGCTGGCCCCCGGACCAGCTATAAAGAGCCGCGACGAGCGAAATCGCGGTATTTTCGTTCATGCAGCGTTCAGTTGCAGGCCGCTAGGGAGAGCACAAACGCCAGCTTTCCAGGCAAAGGGAGGTTCCCCATGACTTCGCGTTGGACCATTTCGATCGCCGCGCTCTCCAGTCTCGCGCTGGCGTGTTTGGTTTTCGGATCAAGCCGCCCTGAGGCCAGTGAGCAGGCGAAGGTGATTCTCGCCGGCGCGACGGGAGGCGAGGGCGGTGCAGCCGCGGGCAAAGAGCCCGGGGATGAGTCCGCCTCTCCCCAGGACGACTCAGACGAAAGCGCGCCCGCGGAACCCGCGAATGACGTGTCCGATGATGGCACCGCTCCAGCTCCGGCCGATGAGGCGGCAGGCTCCAAAGACGCGGCGCCTGACGAGAAGCCGGATGCTGCCGCAGGCAAAGACCAGTCCGACCAAGCCGCGCCCGACAAGGAGAAGGCGGAGCCGAAAGAGCCCTCGGAGTCTTCGTCCCAGCAAGCCTCGACCGAGAGCGATGCGGCGGCAGACAAGGTCAAATCCGGCGATATTCCGGTCCCCAGCGACCCGGTGGCGCTCGCCGCTTTCAATGCGTTGGAAAAAAACTGCTCGCGCTGCCATCAGGCGGGCCCCACCTTGAAACGCGCCAAGCCGGCCAAGAATTTCGGCAACATCCTGCATCTCGATGAGCTCGCGCGCGATCCCAATTTCATTCTGCCCGGCAATCCAGACGGCTCGCACCTCTTCATCGAGATCGCCAAGAAGGACATGCCTTACGATTGCTATCAGGAGTTCGACTGCAAGCAAGAGCCGACCGAGGCCGAGGTCAAGGCGGTCTATGAATGGATCAAGAATCTCGGCGAGATTGCCACGGCCGCCTGCGCGGGGCGCAAGGTGATCGATCAGGAGGCGATCGTGACGGCGATCGCTGCCGACCTCGATCAGCAGTCGGAGCATCGCCGTAAAGGTATGCGTTACATCACGCTGTCGAACTTCTACTCGGCTTGCGCCGAAGAGACCGACATGGTGCGCTACCGGCAGGGCGTGGTGAAGCTGCTCAACAGCCTGAGCCGCGAGTCCGACGTCTTGAAGATGCGCACGATCGATCCGGAGAAGACCATCGTCGCCTTCAATCTCGACGATCTCGGCTGGACCGAAGCCGACTGGGACCGCATCATCGGCACCTATCCGTACGCCATGAAGCCCGAGGCGACGGTCTACGACACGGTGGCTTCGCTCACCGGCACGCCGCTCCCCTGGATCAGAGGCGACTGGTTCGGCTTCACCGCGTCGCGGCCACCCCTCTATTACGATCTGCTCAAGCTGCCCGCGAGCTTCCCCGAGTTTGAGAAGCAGGCTAATCTCGACATCAAGAGCGACATCGAGAAATTCCTGGTCAAGCGCGCCGGCTTCCAGAAGTCGGGCGTCTCCAAGCATAACCGGCTGATCGAACGGCATGGCATCAGCACCGGTTATTTCTGGACCTCTTACGACTTCAAGGGCGACAAGCCGGAGCAGAGCCTGTTCATCCACCCGCTCGGTCCTGACGGGCCCGATGGCTTCAAGCATGACGGCGGCGAGACCATCTTCAGCCTGCCGAACGGCTTCCAGGCCTATTATCTGAACACGTCGAAGGGCGTCCGGCTCGACAAGGGACCGACCGAGATTGTGCTCGACGACAGCCAGCTCGACCGCTCGGTGACCAACGCCATCTCCTGCTTCGGCTGCCATAACCAAGGCATTCGCCAGGCGAGCGACGAAATCCGCCAGCACGTTCTCAGCGACCGCACCTTCTCCAAGGAGGTTCGCGAGCAGGTGGCGGCCCTCTATCCGACCCCTGAGGAGTTCAAGGTGGTGCTAGACGAGGATGCCGGCCACTTCCGCAATGCCATGATCCGCGCCGGCCTCGACCCCGAGATCGACTCGCAGAAGGTCGGCGTGGAGAGCATCAACTATCTCTCCAAGGCCTATGAGAAGTCGATCGATCTCAAGATCGCGGCCGCGGAGTTCGGCCTTGCGGCCGACGCCTTCGCGCAAGGTCTGGGCGACGCCGGCGGCGAGGCGGCGCAGCTCAAGCGCAGGCTCGAGCAGGGCGTGCTTCCCCGCGAGATTCTGGAGGCCGAGTTCAAGGACCTGATCGTGAAAGTGTCCGACAACGAGCCCATCGAGATCGCGGGCGCTGCCGAGGTGGCCAAGGTTGGCGGCAAGACCAAGGAGGAGACCCACGACTTCGACCTCGCTCTCACCTCCGACCACATCGATTACAAGGTGAACGACCTTCCGGTCTTCTTCATCAAGTCGAAGGAGGACTGCCACCTCACGTTGATCAATGTCGACGCGAGCGGGCAGGGGACCGTGATCTTCCCGAACAAGTTCCAGCAGGACAATTTCCTGCCGGCCGGGAAGGAGGCGCAGTTCCCGGGCTCCGACGCGCCCTTCCAGTTCCGCCTCAAGGACCCCGGAACCGAGACGGTGATCGCCATCTGCAATGCGAGCGGCAAGGAAGCCGACGGCATCAAGCACGACTTCAAGAAGCGGCAGTTCACCGAGCTCGGCAATTATCGCGATTTCCTCACCCGGCAGATCGTGGTTGAGGGCGCCGAGAAGGTTGCCGAGGGCCATAAGGAGAAGGACAAGCAGGTCGCCGCCGGCGGTGAGGTGCCGAACGTTCCGGGCGCGCCCACATCCGATATCCTCTCCCGCACGGCGATCAAGCTCGAGGTCAAATGACTGTCAGGCAGCAGCGGCGAGGGGTGGAGCTCCATCCCCGCCGCTGCTGCCTTAAAGTCGCTTCGGCGGTCTCTCTCTCCGCATTAACGCCGTTTTGAGGTGCCAGGCTGTGCGCCTCGGGCTTGGCCCGGCCTTTGCTCGAGCGAAGGCTGACGATGCGTGAATGTGTTAAAGTGGGCGCGCGGTGATGCTATCGCGCGCCGTGAGCGTTGAGGGATCCCATGGCGGGGAGATTTCGAGGCGCTAAGGGCCTGGTTTTGGGGCTTGCGCTGGTTGCTGCATGCGGGGCGGCTTTCTCGCAGATATCGTTTGCCGAGCCCTGGAGCGGGGGCGCGAGGACGGCGCAAGGCGCCCCTCCGATCTTCCTCCCGCCCGAGCAGCCGGGTTTGAAGCCGCAGCCCGCGCGCGAGTCCGATGGCGCTTGCGGCTTTCCCTGGACCTATTCGAGGGGCTTGCGCCGCTGCGTCTGCATCAGCGACGGCTACAACCTGCAGGGGGGAAATTGTGTTCGCGACGGAGCCTCGGCCTCGTGCCGCGACGATGAGCGCTGGTCGCCGAAGCGGGGGGTTTGCGTTTGTGCCAAGGGGCTGAAGCGCGATGGGGACGTCTGCGTCGGCGACGAGCCGGTCACCGCCGTCGCGACCCCTGACGCCGGGCCTGCTCCCGCGCCATCGGCCGCGCCTGATGACGCGCAAGTGCAGGCGATTTCGCGTGTGCAGAGCTGCCTCACCGAGCTTGGCTATTACAAGGGCCCGATCGACGGCAAGAGAGGGCGGGAGACCTGGACGGCCTATTGGAATTTCAAGCACGAGCATGGGCTTGCCGCTTACAGCGATTTCCTTGCCGCGCCCGTGCAGCAGAAGTTCGCCTCCTTGTGCAAGGGCCCGGAGACCACCGCGGCGATCGAGCCCACGGCCCAACCGGGTGATGGGACGGAAGAGGGCGCCGCGCCCGGCAGCGAGGAAGGCGTGCCGCTGGTGCCGATAACCAGCCTCGATATCGATTGCCTGCCCGACGATCTCCTCGCTTTGCTTCGCCGAGCCCATGGTCAGGGCGTCACGACGGCGCGCTGCGAAACCGCCTGCCTGCCCACGCCGAAGGGGCTTGATCAGTCCCATCTCGATGAGCTGCAAGCCAAGAACGGCGTGGTGTGGTGCCGCGGCTGCGTGCCCATCGAAGGGCATCTCGCGCTTGATGACGTGAAGCGCATCGAGCGCGCGGGCAACCTCCAGCTGTGCGCGACCCCGCCGCTTCAACTCCCGCGTCACGGCATCGGCGCCGGCGCCGGCGCCGCCGTCAAGTCCTATACCAAGGTTCGCGCGCTTTACCGCGCCTTGCCGCCGGCGGCGGAGGACGCTCAAGCGGTCGCCGTCATCATCGGCAATCGCAGCTACACGAAGCTGCCGCCGAGCGAGACCTCGCAAAACGATGCCGGTGCCATGTATGCCTTCCTCACCGAGCATCTCGGCTACCGCCAGGCAAACATCATCGATGTGCGTGATGCCAAGAAGGCCGATCTCGAAAGGCTGTTCGGGGCGAGCCCGGGTGCCGAAGGCGATCTCGCGCGCCTCGTCCGTTCCCAGCCCGGCGCCAAGGTGCTCATCTATTATTCAGGCCTGGGCGCCACCGACAGTGCTCAGCGTGAGGCCTATCTCCTGCCGGTCGAGACCGAGCCCTACCGCGAGGAGTTCGCCGGCTATAAGTTGTCGACGCTCTACGCCAATCTCGCCCGGCTCGACGCCAAATCGGTGCTCCTCCTGCTCGAGACGGAGTACGGGCGGGACCACAGCGACTATGTGCTCCCTCCCAATCTGCCCGAGACGACGAATACCGCGCTCCCCAAGGCCCCGGTTCCGGCGCTCACCGTGCTGGTCGCCTCAGACCGCGGGCAGCGCACGCTCGTCGACACAACGTACGATATCGGGCTCTTCACCCGTTATCTGATCGAGGGGCTTGCCGGCAGCGCTGACCTCAGCCCGGTCGGCAATGGCGATGGCAAGCTCGATAACGCGGAGATCTATGTCTACACCGCCGCCATGGTGCGGCTCGCGGCGCGCAAGACCTTCGGATTGTTGCAGAATCCAGTCTACTCCAGCGCTGCCACGACCGTGCTCACGAGCGCCGGCACGACTCCTGCCGGACCCAACTGACGTGACGCGCGATTGGGCAAGCCTCGGCGCTGCCGCTCTTTGACGCACCGCCTGACCCAGATAGTTGGGGGACCACGCGAAAACCGCTTTACAAGGGGTGCAGGATTGCATACGGGACCACGCGGGCTCGTAGGCGATTTCGCTCAAGGGCAGCACTGACATCGGCAATCTCGTGTGGGAGTAGACATGGGATGGACGTTTTCACTTCTGCCGCGGAGTTTCTCCGTGATCGCCGTCCGGAGCGGCCAGTCTTAGCGTTGAGGCCCCACGCCGCGTTCCGAGCGGCGAACTGGTTTCTTGCCAACTTCCCCGGCCGGGTGCTGTACGCCGCCAAGGCCAATGACGCGCCTTTGATCCTGCAGGCTCTGGTCGAAGCCGGCATCCGTTCCTTCGATGTGGCCTCCCTGGTCGAGATCGAGCGCGTGGCGGCGGTCCCCGGGGCCGAGCTCTATTTTATGAATCCGATAAAGTCGCGGGGGGCGATCGTGCGCGCCTATCACGATTTCGGCGTGAGGAGCTTCTCCTTCGACAGCGACGATGAGCTCGACAAGATCATCGCCGAGACCGGCGGGGCGGAGGACCTCACCCTCTTCCTCCGCGTGGCCTGTCCCAACACCCACAGCCTGATCCCGCTCGAGGGCAAGTTCGGCGTGTCGACCGAGGAGGCTCCGGCGCTCCTCCTTCGCGCGCGCCAGCTGGCGCACCGGCTCGGCATCACCTTCCATGTGGGGTCGCAGGCTGTAGTCCCCGCCGCCTTCGGCGAGGCGCTGCGACAGATCGGTCAATTGATCTTGGCGTCCGGCGTCATGGTCGATGCCATCGACATCGGCGGCGGCTTCCCGAGCCGCTATCCCCATTCCGACCCGCCGGAGCTTGCGAGCTTCATGGACGAGGTGGTGCGGGCCGCAGACGAACTCGCCGTCAAGCATTCCTGCGAGCTCCTGTGCGAGCCGGGGCGTGCGCTCGTGGCGGAGGCCGAGTCGGTCATCGTGCGCGTCGATGCGCGCCGCGGCAACGCGCTATACGTCAATGACGGAGCCTTCGGCACGCTGTTCGATGCTGCCTACTCGAACTTCCGCTTCCCGGCGCGGCTGGTCGCAACCTCCCGCCGCAGAGCGAAGCCCATGGCAGAGTTCTCCCTTTATGGTCCGACCTGTGACAGCTCCGACTACCTGCCCGGTCCCTTCCTCCTGCCCGCTTGCGTGGGCGAGGGTGACTATATCGAGATTGGTCAAATCGGCGCCTATGGCCGGGTATTGGCGAATCGTTTCAATGGGTACGGCGAGTATGATGAGGTGATCCTCACCGACGAGCCCATGCTCTCGATGTATACGGGCCTAGAGGAGCAGCCGCTCGTCGCGCTGAAGACGGCGCGAGCCTAAGCATGATCCGCACCATCAACGGCGATGTCAGCGGCAAGACCCTGGTCGCGGTGGACAACACCAATCACGGTCCGGGCCTGCTCAACACCGTGGGCATCCCGGTTGTCTACGTGAACGGCAACGTTAAAAGCGACGCGTTCTTCTTGAACAAGCCGATCGACACCGGCTTCTTCAATTACGACCTGTTCTTCAGGCCGACGGGAAGCGGCGTCTTCGAATTGAAGAGCTTCTTAGGGGCCGGGGCCTTCGTGCTGCCACAGCTGATCACCGCCGCCCAGGACATGTGGCATGCAGGCTCTGACACCTGGTTCGACCGCAGCACCGACTTGCGCGTACTGCTCAACGGCGGTGCCGCACCTGCCGGCGACCCAGGAGCCAAATATGCCGAAGCCGACGCTCAACCGGGCTCACCCAATATCACTCCGGCAGTGTGGGTGAGGGGTGCCGGCAACTGGCTCGACCGCGATGCCAGCGCCAATGTCAGCGCCTATGGCAGGGACTACCGCTACAATCTCAACCGCGACCTACAGACCGTCGACTTCCAAGGCGGCATCGACCTCGGCAAGCGCGGACTGTTCTCAGACAACGACATTCTCGTGTTCGGGGCGCTCGGCGGCTTCATCCATTCCGATCTTGATTACGATCAGATCAACCGCCTGTTCGACTTCCAGGGCGGGCAGGTCGGCGGCTATGCCACCTATCTGAGAGGTGGACTCTTCGTCGACACGCTGCTCAATGTGCATCTGTTGGAGCTCAATACCAGCACCCTGGGCTTCCCCAACTCGATCAATGCCACGACGGTGGGCCTTAGGGCCGATTCTGGCTATCGCTTCGGCTCGTTCAGCCATGGCGCCTTCATCGAGCCTCTCGCCACCATCTCCATCAACGGGGCCGAGATCGACGGCTTCTCTCTCGGCGGCAACAGGGTGTCCTTTGGTGATGATCCGAACGTCAGGGGGCGTCTGGGCTTGCGCGTCGGGACCTCCATGCCGGTCTGGGCCGGCACCACCATGGAGCCATTCGTCATCGGCAGCCTGTGGGGCAATCTCAGCGATAACAACCAAGCCACCCTCGTTTCGACCGGCACCACCTTCCATCTCGAGGACAATCTCGAAGATGTGTGGGGCGAGGTCTCGGCCGGCGTTAACTTCTTCAACCCGTTGGCTAACACAAGCGTGTTCGCCAAGCTCGACGTGACCTTCGGCGACAATATTGACGGCGTCGGCGGCAAAGCCGGCATGCGGGTGACCTGGTAAGTCTTAAGTCCGCTTCTGGCACTTCAGCGACATTGAACCGGCGCGGTCTAAAGTCCGCTTCCGGGCTCCTTTCGGACGTCAGCGCGACTCAACTCCTCCACACTATTTTTCACCATCCCATTAGTGCATCACACATTTTTCGCCCACAAAGGGGCACTCATCTCCTGGCGACAGTGGCTCACCGTTGGACCCAACGTAGTTCACATGGCTCGCGCGGCCGTACGCAAAGTAGATCTTTACGAAGCAGGATTGGCCCGCCGGATATGACCAGACCTCGGCGACACCTTCTGTGGTCTTCTGAGTAGGAGCGCCCAAGCAGGACAAAATTTGTTTCTGAGTCATGCCGAGCAAATTCGATTGGGCTTCAGAAGTCGGGCTTTGCAGAGAGCAAGCGGCCATCGACAAGCAGCTGATCAGTGCGACGAAGAGAACCCTCATCTGTAGGCGCCTCCGTGTCTCGGTAACGATTAGCTTCACACGCGCGGGCGGATGCGGATTATTGCTTCCTGCGCAGAATTGAGCGCCCATGGGGCGGATACTTATAAGTATCTCCGGGCCTTGCGGCCGCCAGGTTTCAGGAGATTAGGGCGATGTCGCCGAGGCTTTGCAGGCACCTCGATATCCGGCGCCGCCAGTACGACAGCTCCTAACTTGTTGATAGAGGGTAGCTTCGCCGAAATCTTGACTGGCAAAGAGGTCGCTAACGGCAAACTGACACGAACCTCGCCCCTCGTCGGCCGCGTGGCGCCCGTGACCAGCAGCTAGCCATCCATCGAACCTTTCTTGCACCGGAGGGGAGTCAGAAGGCACCCGTCGATCCCCAGAGGATGATGCTTGGCCCTTGCGGCGGATGCGCTGTCAAGCTCGCCCCAGCCCGCGATATTTTGATGGTGGGGGAAGGCATCGAGACCTGCATGGCCGCCATGCCTGCTGATGGTACCCTCGTCGAGACTTATAGACCCGCAGAAGCGCGGCCGCCAGTACCTTGCCTCCCAACTTCAACGGCTTGCCGGCACCCGTATGGCCAGCTTTGTTCTGCTTCGGCAGGCGCCCGCCGGGAAGTGGGGCAAGGCAACCTACGCTCTCAAGAAGACCACCGAGGACGGAGACCATAGGGGGCATCGGGGGTATGGGGGCGAGTCGCAGCCATTCGACCAATCCGATGCCGCCAGAGCTGACTACGGCACCGACGAGCACGGGGTGGAAGGGGTCTAACGATCCGATGGCCCCAATGCCCCCTATGCCTTCGGCGATCCCACCCCCAAACGGCCACTCGAAAAAGGAGAGATCAGATGGGCAAGAAGCAGGAAGCGATCCGGCACAAGCCGTCAGACTACGGCATTGACATGCGTGATCCGGGACTCGCCGAGGCGCTGGCGGATCTCATTAAGAAGGGACTCGTTGTGGATCGTGGTCAACGGAGGTTTCAAAACGGCAAATGGCGGATCGTGTGGGTTGCTGTTTCGCCGGAGGAGAGGGGTAAGCAGTACCTTACGGGCATTAAGCTCTAAACCTAGCAACATAAAGACCGACGACAACCTCAGAGGAGGAGCTATGAGAACTGTCCCGACGCCTAATGAGATCGACGCCGTGGCCTTCGATTTGATCGCGGCTCACGCCGCTGGAGTACCCGAAGACACTAGCCTCAATGATCTATGGTCGAGCGTGGCCTTGGATTCGTACGGCAAATTTCGGGGTTACGGCTTCGGCTATACGCCGGCTGAAGCGCGCACAGGCGCATGGATCACCGCCTGGTGGCCAGAGTGTGACTTGCGTGCCGTTCCGCGCATTGTGCCGGGACGTTGGACGTTCCAGATCTATCCGCCCGGCGAAGGGCCAGTGTTCAGGAGGACCACCACGACGCCCTAAACCACGGTTTCGATCCATGCTGCCAACGTGTCCAGCATGCCGCCTCTGACCTCGGCATCCTGACGACCAGTGCGCGCGAGCACATGAAAGGAGTGATCGGCATCTAGAAACAGCTTGAGGGTTGCCCGAGTGCCGAGCTCTTGGGTCAGCGCTTGTAGGATCTGAGTATCGGCGAGTGCATCACGAGTTCCCTGCAAAAACAGCATCGGGACTTTTACCTCGAACAGATGATTTCCCCGCTCGTCCGACGGTCGCCCGGTGGGATGAAGCGGGAAGCCTAGGAACACCAACCCCCGGACCCCGGGCAACGGTAATGCGGCTTGCGCTTGCGAGGTCATGCGGCCGCCAAAGGACTTGCCGCCTGCGAAGAGGGCAAGCTCCGGAACTAGACGGGAGGCTTCAATGACTGCCGCGCGGACGGTCGCCTGGGCAAGTTTCGGCGCGTCCGGTCGCTTTGAGCCCTGCTCCATGTAAGGAAATTGATAGCGCATCGTGGCGATGCCTCGCTCGGCAAGTCCATTCGCTACGGCTGCCATAAACGGATACCCGCTGCACGTCATCAACGGTAATGGTCACCGCGCGTGTTGGTCTTGATTTCGGCATTTCAATATTAAGCGGTCTCGCCAAGCATGGCGTTGCCGGTCAGCAAAAGGATCGCATCAATGATGACGTTGGTCGCACGCTGGACGAGGTGCCAAACAAAATTGAGGTCAATCCCCAGTTGCGCACCGAGCAACGGCAAAATGAATAGCATCCCAATCAGAATCATCATGCCGTAGGGTTCCAGCCGGGCCAGCGGGCTCGCCAGAGCATCCGGGAGCACGGCGACCGCGATGCGTCCACCATCAAGCGGTGGCAGAGGCAGCAGGTTAAAGATGGCCAGCAGCACATTGATGATCAGCGCGTTCTTGAGGTTCTCGGCGACCCAGGGCCTGGCCGCATCCGGTAGAAAGATGAGGAGGTGTAAGGCCAGCGCAGCAAGCGTTGCCAATGCAAGATTCATGGTTGGGCCCGCTGCCGCGACCCAAATCGAGTCGCGGCGCGGATTGCGCAGCGCTCGAAAGTTGACTGGCACCGGCTTGGCGTAGCCGAACAGGAACGGCGAACGCATCAAGAGCAACAGCGCCGGCAGCAGAACGGTCCCAAAAAGGTCGATGTGCTTGAACGGATTGAAGCTGACGCGGCCAAGGCGCCACGCCGTATCGTCGCCGAACAACCGCGCGACATATCCGTGCGACGCT
>JAENXG010000291.1 GCA_016649675.1 Methyloceanibacter sp. | reverse complement strand
CGCGCGGGCGGCCAAGGACGACCGCATCGTGGCGCTCGACGCCGATCTCATGCTCGATACCGGCCTCATCCCCTTCAAGGAGAAATTCCCCGACCGCTTCGTCGAATGCGGCATCGCCGAGATGGACATGGTCTCGCAAGCCGGCGGTATGGCGCTCGAGGGCCTCATCCCCATCTGCCATTCCTTCGGCTGCTTCCTGTCCACCCGTCCCAACGAGCAGATCTACAACAATGCGACGGAGCGCACCAAGGTGCTCTATGTCGGCTCGCTTGCCGGCCTCATCCCGGCCGCACCCGGCCACAGCCATCAATCCTTGCGCGATATCTCAGCGCTCGCCTCGGTGCCGTCTTTCGATATCGTCGAGCCGTGCTGTCCCGAGGAGGTGCCGCTTCTGCTCGATCATCTGCTGAGCACGCCTGGGCGAAGCGGCTATCTCAGGCTCATCTCGGTGCCGTGGCCGGTGCCCTTCGCCTATCCGGCCAAGCGCCTCGAAGCAGGGCAAGGCGTCGTGCTTTGGAAGGGGAAAGATGCGCCCGCCATCGCCTTCGTCACCTATGGGCTCGTCACCACCGCCGAGGCCTATCTGGCGGCAGAGGACCTTGCGGAAGAGGGCATCGACACCATGGTCATCGAATGCCCCTTCCTCAACCGGATCGACGGCGCCTGGTTCGCCGAGAGACTCAAGGACGTTCAGCTCCTCTGCACCATCGACAACCACTATGTAAATGGCGGCTTCGGCGATCAGCTCCTGTCGGCGCTCGCCCGCACCGGCGCGCCCTTGCCGCCGCGCGTGCTGAGACTGGGCATTGACGAGGTGCCGTCCTCTGGCCAGCCCGCCGAGGTGCTCAGCCATCACGGGCTTGACTCTGCTAGTCTCAAGGACCGCATTCGCCGAGAGCTCAAGGGATGAAGGCGCTTCGCCTGAAGCAGCGTCTGCGCGAGCAGCCATGGATGCAGCCGATACGCCTCGCCAATCTGAAATGGCGCCAGCGGAACGGCCTCTTCCCCGATTGGCGAATCATTCTTGGGTCGGATTGGCAGCGCTTCGAGGCGTTGCGCGATGCCGCCCGCGCCAACGCCGATGCGCCGCGCATGCTGATCGCAACGAGCGTCGGCGTGCATACCTCCTCGTCGATCTTTGACAGCTATCTCGCGACCGCGCTGACCGCGCGTGGGGCACGCTGCGAGGTCGCACTGTGCGACGCCGTGCTCCCTGCCTGTCTGGCCGCGGACTATACCTGGTATCCGAATCCGGACCATTTCGCGCGGCGCGGCTCGCGTGACGACCTCTGCACGGCCTGCCTCGCTCCCGCCGAGAGACTGTTCGGCGCCGAGGGCCTCGGCCTCTCCGTATTGCGCTATGGCGCGCTCTTGAGCGAGGCAGACCGGGCGCGCGCGCGGTCGATTGCCGAGATCACCGCCCCTGAGGCGGTCGCTGGTCTTATGCTCGACGGCATCGCCGTCGGCGAGGCGGCTTTATCCGGCGCGCTGCGCTTCTTTGCCCGCGGCGAGCTCGAGAGCGGAAAGGCGCAGGCCGCCATCCTCAAGCGCTATCTCGAGGCTGCGTGCCTTTCCTTGTTCGCCATGCGCAACCTCCTCGCCCGCGAGCGCTACGACGTGGTCATCGGCCATCACGGCATCTACGTGCCGCAGGCGCTGGTCGCTGCCGCGGCGCACGAAGCTGGCGTGCGCTTCGTGGCGTGGAACCCTGCCTATCGCACCGGCTGCTTCATCTTTAGCCATGGCGAGACCTATCACCGCTCCATGCTGAGCGAGCCCGCGTCGGCCTGGGAGAATGTTCATCTCGATGAGGCGGAGCAGACGCGGCTCATGCGCTATCTGTCCGACCGCGAGAGGGGCACGCAGGATTGGATCGCGTTCCATCCGGCCGACGCACCGGCAATCGAGAATATCGTGGGCGCGGTCGGCCTCGATCCGGCAAAGCCCGTCGTCACGCTCCTGACCTCGGTGGTCTGGGACGCCCAGCTTCACTACCGCGCGCGCGCGTTCAAGAACCAGGTCGAGTGGGTGCTTAAGACGATCTCCCATTTTGCCAGCCGCGACGAAGTGCAGCTCGTCATCCGCGTTCATCCCGCCGAGGTCACGGGATCACTCCCCTCCCGTCAGCCCATCGCGGCCGAGATCGAGGCGGCGTTTCCGACCTTGCCGAAGAATGTCGCGCTGGTCAGGCCGGGCGAGGACATCAGCACCTATGCTCTCGCCGCCGCCTCTGACGCCGTGATCATCTACGCCACCAAGACGGGGATCGAGCTTGCCGCGCGCGGGATCCCCGTCATCGTCGCCGGCGAAGCGTGGCTCAGAGGCAAGGGGATCGGCTTCGATTGCGATGATGCGGAAGCCTATGAGCGGAGGCTTGCCTCCCTGCCCCTTCGCGAGAGGCTTGATCCGGAGCGCACGGCGCGGGCGCAGAGCTACGCCTACCACTTCTTCTTCCGCCGCATGATCCCCTTGCCGGGACTGAAGCGCGCCAGCGTCCAGGGCGCCCCTTACGAGGTCGTGCCGCAAGGACTGCAAGCCTTCGCGCCGGGGGCTCACGCCTCGATCGACTGCGTGTGTGACGGCATCCTCACGGGCACGCCATTCGTCCTCGACGGGCCGGAAAAGGCGCGGCCCTCCGGCCTTGACGAAAACGGCAGTCGCAAGAATTCGAAAAGCGCCGCCTAGGACAGGCCTCGCTAGGCGCCCTTCTTTATCGGCTTGGCCTCATCGTTGAGAAGCTCGACGAGAAGGCCCCTTGCGGCCTGCTCGATCAGGTTGAGCGCATGATCGAAGCCTTCACTCCCGCCATAGAAGGGGTCGGGCACGTCCCGTGTCCCCGCCCCCGGCGCGAAATCGAGGAACTGGCGAACCTTGTGCCTGGCCTTTTTCGGCGCCAGTTGCGTGAGCTCCTCGTAGTTGGAGCTGTCCATCGCCAGCAGGAGATCGAAGCGGGCGTAATCGGCGAGCGTCACCTGTCTTGCGCTTTGCCCCGAAATATCGATGCCGCGATTGCGCGCTGCCGCCTGGGCGCGCGTATCGGGGGCCTGGCCCGCATGCCAATCGCCCATTCCCGCCGAGTCGATCTCGAACCGCTCGAGCACGCCCTCCTCCTCGGCGACGCGACGGAACACGCCTTCGGCCATGGGGGAACGGCAGATATTGCCGAGGCAGACGAACAGGAGGCGGTGCTTGGCCATGGGCGCTGAGATGGCATGCGGCCGTGACCCATTCAAGCCGGGCTGGGTCTACTACCGATTGCGGAACAGGAAGAAGCGATGCTGCGGCGGCTCGTTGGCGGCCTGAAGCGGCGCGGCGAACAGGCCACCCCCAAAGCGAGAGACACGATAGCGCGCCCTGAGCTGCGCCCGGTCGAGGCCGGACTGGCTGAACTTGACCCTGGCATCCCTCGGACCAGCCCTTTGCGCGATCCTGGTGTTCGTGTCCGCCAGGACCTTCGCCATCTCTCCGGCGCCGGCGGCAACGATGCGCTCGCCTTCCGT
>JAENXG010000138.1 GCA_016649675.1 Methyloceanibacter sp. | reverse complement strand
GTTCTGCACATAGGTCGAACGCGCGTCCCAGCCATAAGTGAGCCCGCCCTTCACCTCGATCTTGCGCCATTCGCGGTCGCCGCGGAACACATCGCCGTAGCGCTCTTTGAACATCGACTTCTTCACCGCCTTGCGCACTACCTTGGCGATCTGTTTCGACGACGGCCAAATGTCCTTGAGGTAGACGGGCTCGCCGTCGGCGTCGGTGCCGAGCGGCTCGGTGGCGAGATCGACCATGATCGAGCCGGCCAGCGCGTAAGCCACGACGAGCGGCGGCGAGGCGAGATAGTTGGCGCGCACGTCGTGATTGACGCGTCCCTCGAAATTGCGGTTGCCGGAGAGCACGGCGGCGACCGCCAACCCATGCGCGTGGATGGTGTGGGAGATCTCCTCGGGCAGCGGCCCCGAATTGCCGATGCAGGTGGTGCAGCCGTAGCCGACGAGATTGAACCCGAGCCTGTCGAGGTCCTTCTGCAGGCCCGCCTTCTCGAGATAATCGGTCACCACCTGCGATCCCGGCGCGAGCGAGGTCTTCACCCACGGCTTGACGCTTAAGCCCCGCTTGACCGCGTTCTTTGCAAGCAGGCCCGCGGCCACCATCACGAAGGGATTTGAGGTGTTGGTGCAGGAGGTAATGGCGGCGATCACCACGTCACCATGGCCGAGGTCGAAATTCTTGCCCTTCACCGGCACCCGTTTGCTCGCCTCGGCGGCCTTGCCATATTCCTTGTCGAGCGCCTCGGCGAAGGCGGAAGCGGCGCGGGTGAGCGGCACGCGGTCCTGCGGGCGCTTCGGCCCTGCAATCGACGGCACCACCTGGCCAAGATCGAGCGCCAGCGTCTTGGTGAATACCGGGTCCGGTGTGTCGCTATCGCGATAAAGACCCTGCTCCTTCGCGTAAGCCTCGACCAGCGCGATGCGCCAGCGCTTGCGGGCCGTTGCCTTGAGATAGGCAAGCGTCTCCTCGTCGATGGGGAAGAAGCCGCAAGTCGCGCCATATTCCGGCGCCATGTTGGCGATGGTGGCGCGGTCCTCGAGCGGCAGATTGCCGAGCCCCACCCCGAAGAACTCCACGAACTTGCCGACCACGCCGGCGCGGCGCAGCATCTCGGTGACGGTCAGCACGAGATCGGTTGCGGTGACGCCGTCCGTAAGCTCACCGGTGAGGCGGAAGCCCACCACCTCGGGGATCAGCATGGAGATCGGCTGGCCAAGCATGGCCGCCTCCGCCTCGATGCCGCCCACGCCCCAGCCGAGCACCGAAAGCCCGTTGACCATGGTGGTGTGGCTGTCGGTGCCGACCAGCGTGTCGGGGAAGGCCATTGGCGTCTTCCCCTCCTCCTCTTTGGTCCACACCGTCTGCGCCAGATATTCGAGATTGACCTGGTGGCAGATGCCGGTGCCGGGCGGCACCACGCGGAAATTGTCGAAAGCCCCGGCGCCCCAGCGCAAGAAGGCGTAGCGCTCGCCGTTCCGCTCATATTCCTTCTCGACATTCAGCTGGAAGGCCTTGTCCGAGCCGAAGGCATCGACCATCACCGAATGGTCGATGACGAGGTCGACCGGCGCGAGCGGATTGATCTTCTTGGGGTCGCCGCCGAGTGCGGCAACGGCGTCGCGCATGGCGGCAAGATCGACCACGGCGGGAACGCCGGTGAAATCCTGCATCAGCACGCGGGCGGGGCGGAAGGCGATCTCGCGGTCGCTTTTGTGCTCCGCGAGCCAGGCCGCCATCGCGCGAATATCGTCGTCCGTGACGGTACGGCCGTCCTCGTGGCGCAGCAGATTTTCGAGCAGCACCTTGAGCGAGAAGGGCAGGCTGCCGATCCCGGCAAGCCCGTTGGCCTCGGCCTCTTTCAGGCTGAAATAGTCGTAGCTCTCGCCGTCGACGTCGAGCGTCCGCCGGCAGTTGAAGCTGTCGAGCGAGGATGCAAGTGCCGCTGTCAACGAGGATCTCCTTCGGAACGACGCTGCCGCTCTTAGAGGGTAGCGCATGCAAGGGCGTGGCCAGGAAGCCTGCCAGGAGGCCTTGCGCCATCTTGGCGGGGCGGTCCCTCTCGGCTCTTGGCGGCGCGCCAAGCCTATATAAAAGCCCTTGCGGCGACGAGACAATGACGCGAAGAGAGCGCGCCGGGGCGAAATTCGCATGACCCCGTACCTGTCGCCGTCTCAATATGCGCAAATTCTGAGCAAATGCCTGAACGGATCGGCCTCGCTGTCCATGAGATCAGCTGCCAGCGCGGCGGCAGGGTCCTCTTCAAGGGCCTGAGCTTCGCGCTTCAGCCCGGCGAGGCGCTGCTCGTAAGCGGCCCTAACGGCGCCGGCAAGACGAGCCTCCTTCGGCAGATCGCCGGTCTCCTCCCGCTCGAAGCGGGGCGGCTCGGCCTCACCGGTGCAAGCCCTGACGCGGCGCTTCCGGAGCTTTGCCACTATGTCGGCCACGCCAATGCCGCCAAGACGAGCTTAAGCGTCAGCGAGAACCTCGACTTCTGCGCCGAATTTCTTGGCGAGGGGCGCGGCAGTCTCCAAGATGCGCTCGAAGCCTTTGGGCTCGCGCCGCTTGCCGACCTCCCCGCCGGTCTCCTCTCTGCCGGCCAGAAACGGAAGCTCGCTCTGTCCCGCCTCTTTGCCGCTCCGCGGCCGATCTGGCTCCTCGACGAGCCGTCGGTGTCGCTCGACACGGCCTCGGTGAAGCTACTCAACGCCGCCATCAGAGATCACCTCGAAACGGGCGGCATCGCCGTGATCGCCAGCCACGTAGCCCTCAAGACCAAGTTCGCCCGGAAACTCACCCTCGGCCGGGAGCGCGTCTCGTGAAAGCGGCGCTCGCCCTTCTCTCCCGCGATGTTAAGCTTGCTTGGCGCGAAGGCGGCGCCATCGGCACGGCGCTCGGCTTCTATCTCGTCGTCGTCGCCATCACGCCCTTGGGGCTCGGGCCCGACCTCAACCTGCTCGCCCGCATCGCACCCGGCATGCTGTGGATCGCGCTCCTCCTTGCCGGCCTTCTCTCCGCCGACCGCATCTTCCACAACGACTACGAGGACGGCGCGCTCGACGTGCTGATCACCGGGCCGTTGCCGTTGCCGCTCGTCGCCGCGCTGAAGAGCCTCGCCCATTGGATCACGACAGGCGTGCCGCTCGCCCTTCTCGCGCCGCTGCTCGGGCTTCTCCTCAACCTGCCGCCCAAGGCGAGCCCGCTGCTCGTGCTCGCCATGCTTGCGGGCACACCCGCCGTGAGCTTCGTCGCCGCCATCGGCGCGAGCCTCACGCTAGGACTTCGCAGGAGCGGGCTCCTGCTCGCGCTGCTCGTGCTGCCGCTCTATGTGCCGGTCCTGATCTTCGGCGTGGCCACCGCCTCGGCCGCCATCACCGGGCCGGCCTCGCCCTGGCCGCCATTGCTCATGCTGTGCGGCTTGAGCCTTGCCAGCATCGTGCTGGCGCCGATCGCCGCCGCCGCGGCACTGCGCAACGCGCTCCGCTAGAGCATGATCCGGAAAAGTGGGAACCGGTTTTCCGAAAAGATCATGCTCAAACCAGCGCTAGTCCCAGCTGCTCCAGGCCCGCTCGCCGGCGAGCGCTGAGGTGCCGTCGATGGGCTTGAGCAGGGCGCAGAACCTGCTGGTATGTCGTCGCTTGAAGATGTCGCGATACTCGACATAGCCAAAAAAATAGATTGGCTCGACACCCGGCGCCTCGAAGCGCTGGTCAAGCGGCGTGGGCACGTCGAACTTCCCGATGACTTCATCGACGGCGAATTTGGTGCCCTTGGTGGGATCGTATCTCGGCTTCCGTCCCTTGGGCTTGGTTGGCGAGAACTCGCCGTAAAGGGTCTCGAGAAACCCCGGGGTCGGTCCGAAATTCTGAACCTCGACGAGGGCCACGGTCCTCTCGCCCGGTCCGATAAATCCGGCTTTCTCACTGGGCTGAATGAAGATGTAGGCTCTCTCGACGGCCGGGATGTGCTTGGCGGCTCCCCTCGCGGCATTGGCCGCGCGCATGGTGAAAAACCAGAGCAAGAGGGTGGAGAGCGTCAGCACGCCGGCGAAAATGGCGATCGCGCGCTCGGTGGTCGAGGTGACGTACGTCCAGGCCTTGCAAGGATAATAGCGAAGGCCTCCGCCCAAGCCGCTGCCCTTGGCGCATGGCTTGCTTTCGACCGTATCGTCCTCGGCGGCATCCTCTGTGGAGGAGATCGCGTGGTTGGAGCTATAGGGCTCGCTCTCCACGGCGTGTTTTCGATAGGAAGCGGCGGCGCCGGCGTTGCCTTGCTGGGGGAACGCTTCTGACGACCACAGGCCGAGCAGAAGAAGAACGGCTAGAAATTTCCACATCGCGCAATCGCCGTTCCAAAAATTGCCCGGGTTCCGGCGCTGTTATACCTGAATTGAACCAGAAGCCTAGTCTGCCGACCCCCTATCGCGCCGCGCTCCAGCCCATGATTGCGCTCATGCGCTAAACAAATTAGACCAACCGCATGGTAAGCCTTGCCAACCCGACGCGCTTTTTGAGCCTTGTCGACCGCCTCGTGCCGTGGCTGACCGGGCTCACCCTGCTCTTGCTGGGGATCGGGCTTTACCTCTCCTTCGTGGCGCCCCCCGATTATCAGCAGGGCGAGACCGTCAAGATCATGTTCATCCACGTGCCCGCCGCGTGGCTTGCCATGTTCGGCTATATGCTGATCGCGGTCGCGAGCCTCGGCACGCTCATCTGGCGCCATCCTCTCGCCGACGTCGCCGCCAAGACCGCAGCCCCGATCGGGGCCACCTTCACCTTCGTCGCACTCGTCACCGGCTCGCTCTGGGGCAAGCCCATGTGGGGCACCTATTGGGTGTGGGATGCGCGGCTCACCTCGGTGCTCGTGCTCTTCCTGCTCTATCTCGGCCTGATCGCGCTTTGGCAGGCGATCGAAGAGCCCGGCCGCGCGGGGCGCGCCGCCGCCATCCTCGCCCTGGTTGGCGTCATCAACGTGCCCATCATCAAATTCTCGGTGGATTGGTGGAACACGCTCCACCAGCCGGCGAGCGTCTTCCGCCTGGGCGGTCCCACCATCGATCCGTCGCTGCTGGCGCCGCTCTTCATCATGGCTATCGCCTTCACGCTCCTCTTCGTGCTGTTGCATCTCATCGCCATGCGCGCCGAGATCCTGCGCCGCCGCGTGCGCGCCCTGCAGCAGACGCAAGTCGAGCGCGCTTCTCTGGTCGAAGCGTAAGCCTAAGGCGATGCCCGACCTCGGCCCGCACGCCGTCTTCATCCTAAGCGCCTATGGCGTTACCTTCGTTGCGATCGCGGCGCTGACTCTCGCCGTCGTCGAGGACGACCGCAAGCAGCGGCGCATTCTTGCCGATCTTGAGCGGAGAGGGATCAGGCGCCGTTCGGCGAGCGCGCCTACGAAACCGAAACCAAGTGTGCCCGGCAAGCCGGCGCGGAGGCGCCGTCCATGACCGACGTGCCACGACCGAGCTCCATGCGGCGTTTCGCGCCGGCCATTCCGCTTCTGATCTTCGCGGCCCTCGCCGGGCTCTTCTGGTACACGCTCCAAGGCGGCGATCCCTCGCTTCTCCCCTCGGCGATGATCGGCAAGCCCGTGCCGGAGTTCACCCTCCCCCCGCTCGCCGCGCTGAGCGGCGCCGACGGCAAGGATGTGCCGGGTTTCACCAGCTCAGATCTCGCGCAAGGCGAGCCCACCATCGTCAATGTCTTTGCGTCCTGGTGCGTCGAGTGCCAGGCCGAGCATCCTTTGCTCGTGGCGCTGGCTGAGCAGAAGGGGATCAGGCTTTACGGCATCGACTATAAGGACGACGCAGGCTCGGCCCGGCGCTTCCTCGGCCGCTACGGCAATCCTTACGCCCGCGTCGGCGCCGACAGCTCCGGGCGCACGGCAATCGATTTCGGGGTCTATGGGGTGCCTGAAACCTATGTGGTCACCGGCGACGGCAAGATCGCCTACCGCCATGTCGGGCCGCTGAGCGAGGAGGCAATCCGCGACAAGCTTCTGCCTCTGCTCCAGCCCGACAAGGCGAAACCAACCGGGTAATCGATCGCCTCCGGCGTCATCGCCGGGCTTGACCCGGCGATCCATTCCACTGGCCTCTCCACGGGTGGAGACGTAACGGCATGGATGCCCGGATCAAGTCCGGGCATGACGAGTGGAGGCCCGCT
This sequence comes from Methyloceanibacter sp., assembly GCA_016649675.1. Classification (GTDB taxonomy): domain Bacteria; phylum Pseudomonadota; class Alphaproteobacteria; order Rhizobiales; family Methyloligellaceae; genus Methyloceanibacter. Next base: position 382 of record JAENXG010000138.1, on the reverse strand, counting down.
ACTTGCGGACGGCGGTGACGATCAGATTGAGGGAGTCGAGGAAGTCTTGCCGCTTGGCAGGTGAAAGACCGGCGAGGAGCCGCGTGTCGGCGGCAGCGGCCCCGGGCTGCGCCTCGCGGAGCGCCTTGGCGCCCTGGGGTGTGAGCTTGATGGCGTAGGCTCTCGCGTCCTCCTTGGCCCGGCGGCGCTGGATCAGCCCGCGGCCGAGCAGCCGGGCGACAATGTCGGCAAGCGTCGACCTGTCGATGCCCGTCCGCTCCACGAGATCGGTCTGGGTGAGCCCCTCTTCTTCGGCGACCACCATGAGCACGGCGAATTGGCGAGGCGTCAGCCCGCTCATGCGCGCCTCGGAGGAGAAGATGTCCGCCGCACATTGACCCGC
>JAENXG010000304.1 GCA_016649675.1 Methyloceanibacter sp. | reverse complement strand
GCGCAATATTTGCGGGTCTATGTGCGGCAGCTGCGCCAAAAGATCGAGGACAATCCCGAGCGGCCGCACTTCATCACCACCGAGACCGGAATCGGATACCGCTTTCGGGCACCCGATTAATGGCCGATGTCCGCTTCTGGCACCAAGCAAACCTCCGGGTAGCGGAGCCAATGGTCCGCTAAGGGCCGCATAGCGGACGCTTTTAGTTCAATGTCAGCTATCTAGTTCTACTTGGTCGCTGGAAGGCATACTCGGACTTCCCGGTAAATTTCGAGGACGTGATGGAGGGTCTAGGTTGGAATACGATTCTTCAAGGGTGGCCCTGGTTTGCGGGTGCCGGCCATTATCCCATCAGTGCCTATTCCGAGTTCATGCCACCGCCACTACTGGGCCGTAGCCCCTATGGTAGCGCGGACCCGCTCTTCTTCCAGAACGAAGATCCGTGGGGGTGGCCGGTCACCGAATACGAGGAGGGCTTCGAGCTGTCTCCGGGCCTTGCGATGATCGCGCAGTCTTTACTCGCAAAGATGATGCATCTTGCCAATGGCCGGCCGACCAACGGTATCCCCAGGGCGGATATCGCAGACAATCCCTACTGGCCCGAGGCGCTGGCGGGGCGCGTCGGTAGTCTCAACCATGAGCGTTTCGTCTTGCTGATTTCACTGGCCTTGGCGCGGACGCAGGACGACAAGGGTCGTGTCCGTTGGACCCTCTTCGGCAGCAGCGAGCAGGGGCCCGAACGGGCGTTCTGGAGCAGCTTCTTCACTGCCCCGGGGCGCGAGCTGCGGGCCGAACAAATTCTGGACTTTCTACGGCGATTGCTGAAGGCCGCGTTTGATATGCCCGAAGCTAAGGTCAAGGACCTTCAGGCATTGGGGCTTCGGATCCTTCCGACGAGGGATGATCCGCAGTTCCCCTACTGGCGAGTGGATTCGCTGCCTGCAACCGTCAGGCCGCTGTTGCTGCGATCGAACGAACCTGTCGGCCACATCCGATTCTTGCTGACGTTCCGCCCTTTCGCTGACCTGCCGCCCGCGGTTCAGAGCGCTTACCTCGCGGGCAGGCTCCATTTGTTGCCGTTTCCCGGGAGCCTGATCTTCTGGGGCATGGAGCGTTACCGCATGCTGCAGCAGCAATTGCCGTTGGCTATGCAGATCCCGCTGCTGCATCTCTTTGAGCGCCACGAGTCGCCGCAGGGAATCCGCGTGCCGCAATCGGGTTGGCTGCATGAAGGTGGGTTGACGGACCCGGGTCCCGATCCGAGTCATGTCGGATTGCGCAACCTCTTCAAACGGACCCACCGCTGGACGCGGGTGCTGCGTCATGAAGACGAACTGGCGGTGACCGCGCGAGAGGACAAGGTTGCGCACGTGCTCTTCAGCACTCAACCTGATGATCTCGGCCTGTATCATAAGCCGATGGCCCGCAACGCCCAGCTTTGGTCAGAGAATTTCCACTGTTTGCTCGATGGTCCCCGTGCCACCGGCAATGATTTGGTCCAGGCGGCCGCTGCTCTCGCAGCCGGTGGTCTCTTTGGCTACCGCTTTCAATACCCAGCCATGCTAGTCGGTCGACACGAGATCTATTGGCATCGGCCGATGGTCGCGTATCTCGACGCAAGGACGGGTCAAGCATCGCTTTTGGCCGATGCGCCGCTCGGCTACCTAACCGCGTACGATGCCGAAAAGCCCGACCCCGCGGAGGCAATTGAATTATGGCCGCGCCTGCTGCGCCGCGAGCCGCATATCGCCGCGGCTGAGCTCTTCATGCAGCAAAAAACACAACTCCCCTACCAGGACCGCGTGAACGTTCGCAAGCTGCTCGACAGTGGTTCGCTGCTTGGCGGCACTGGATTGCGCAGAAGCTTCGCGCGTGCGCTCCTTACCGCAGCAAAGGATGAGACTCTCGACCAGTGGCTCGAGGCGTTGCCGGCGCGGGCGGCGGCACCCGATCGCGGCCGCAGTTTGGCGGCCGAGCTCACCGCCGGCCTGATCGAGACACCAGGACCATTGCCGGTGGCCTTGACCTATGGCTGTACGGCCCGGCGCTCTTTTGAAATGAGCTATTGGAGAACGATAGCATCGCTCGCTGAGGGCCCTTATCTCACGAAGAACAATGCGGACTGCGTGCTCGATCAAGTCACGCAGGCGCATCTCGTCCACCACCACCGCGATCTCAATCTTCTGGGTGATCATCTCCTCGGCCAATATCGAAGGTTGATCAATGAGGCGGGCCTGTCGGGTGCGCTAGTGGGAGATCTACCGTTTCGCTGGCGGACCGACTTCGATTTTGACTGGATGGGTGGCTGGCTTCACAACCAGACGGGCGAGACCGCCGAGCGAAACTTGATCGTCGTCATTCCCGGCCGCGACCGCAGCCAGGCGGTGGTCATGGCCGACCACTATGATACCGCCTATATGGAGGATCGCTACGAGGCGGGACGCGGCGGTGATGGTGCCCGCCTGGCGGCCGCTGGCGCCGACGACGATCACTCCGCGACGGCCACCATGATGCTGGGGGCGCCGATCTTCCTCGAACTGAGCCGGAGTGGCCAGCTCGCTTGCGACATCTGGCTGGTTCATCTCACGGGCGAGGAGTTTCCGGCCGATAGCCTTGGCGCGCGCCATCTCTGTCAGTTGCTAGTCGAAGACAATCTGCAGATGCGCTTGGCTGACGGCGCAGTGCACGATCTGTCAGGCGCCCGTGTCCGCGGTGTGTACCTCATGGACATGATCGCGCACAACAATGACCACGATCGCGACGTCTTTCAGATCACACCGGGGACCGGGGCTCACTCGATGTGGCTAGCTTACCAGGCGCATCTGGCCAACGAGATCTGGAACGCCAGCACGACGCAATGGAACCGCCGCGGGTCGAGGCGCGATTGTGGTCGTGGCTCACGTAGCGCCGACGGTCAAACCTTGCCACCGACTGCGCGCCATCTCGCGCTTCACGGCGAAGTACGACCGCCCTATGACCCCCGCAGCACGCTCTACAACACGGATGGGCAGATATTCTCGGACGCTGGCGTCCCGGTTGTGTTGGTCATGGAGAACTACGACATCAACCGAACAGGCTATCACGACAGCCAGGACACGATGGCCAATATCGATCTCGATTATGGGGCGGCCCTGGCGGCAATCGCGATCGAGTCAGTTGCACGAGCCGCGGCCCAGCCGTAAACGACTCCCTTGGTTCATGGATTGAAGATTGGCAGGCGATACCCGAGCAATAAGCCAACACGACTCATTGCTTAGCACCCCGGCGGCTTGTCAGCGCCATGTTCTCTCACGCTTGTCATACGATCCGCCGAACTCTTGATCGTCGCTCATTGGAGTTGCTTCCTAATGCTCCTACGTTAAGCGCATTCGCGCGCCAGGATATAACAGAAAGGGGACCGGCCGAAGCCACGTG
>JAENXG010000063.1 GCA_016649675.1 Methyloceanibacter sp. | reverse complement strand
TGTCGGGACTCTGACATCGAGGCATATAAGGTTGCAGTCGTGATGGGATTCCCTCCCCATCACAGGTTCCCCCCATAGGAACCCGAAGAAGCCCCGACTCCCCCGTACGGGGCTTCTTCTTTGTAAATTTGAAGTCGTCTCGAACGTTGACATGAGCCCCGCGCCTGCCGGCCGGGGCTTTTTCTTGTCTGGAGAGCTAGGCGACGCGCTTCAGCGTGTCGGCGGCGGCCACCTGGCGCAGGAAGTTCTCCACAGTGTGGCGGAGCTGCTCGGCCTGGCGCCCAAGATCGCGGGAGACCTGCAGCATCTGCGTCGCCGATTGGCTCGTCTCCTCGACGGCCTTGGTCACCCCCGGCATATGCGCCACCACGTCCTCGGTGCCGCGCGCGGCCTGGCGCACGCTGTGCGAGATCTCTGAGGTCGCCGCCGATTGCTGCTGCACGGCGCCGGCGATCTCCTGGGTGTTCTTGTTGACCTCGGTCATGGTGGTGACGATCGATTGCATCGCTTCGACCGCGCCGTTGGTCGAGTTCTGGATGGCGGCGATCTGCTGCTTGATGTCGTCGGTCGCTTTGGCGGTCTGATCGGCGAGCGTCTTCACCTCGCTTGCCACCACGGCAAAGCCCCTGCCCGCTTCGCCGGCACGCGCCGCCTCGATGGTGGCATTGAGCGCGAGCAGATTGGTTTGGGCGGCCACGTCCTGGATAAGGCTCACCACGTCGCCGATCCTCTGGGCGGCGCTGGCGAGCCCCTCGACTTTGAGATTGGCAGTGCGGGCGTTCTCGGTCACCTGATTCACGATGCGGCTTGCCGTGGACACCCGGCCCCCGATCTCACCCACGGAGACCGCAAGCTCCTCGGCGGTCGCAGCCACGGTCTGCACATTGGCTGAGGCTTCGTCCGAGGCCGAGGCGACCACGCCCACCCGCTCGTTGGTGTCGCTCGCCAGCGTCGAGAGCGCCCGCGCCGTCTCGTCCATGGTCCGCGCGCTGTCGGCGAAGGCGCCGAGGATCCCCGCGATCGAGCTGCGGAACTGATGGATGAGCTCCTCGGTCCGCTGCTGGGAGGCAAGCCGCCCCTGAATTTGACTGTCCTGCTCGCTCTTGTGGCTCTCGCTCCACCTGATCGCATCGGCCTGGAAAGCCTTGAGCGCCTTGGCGATATCGCCGACCTCGTCGGCGCGCGCGGCATGCGGGACCATGCCGTCCATGTCCCATTTGGTGAAGCGCAGGATGACGGAGTTGAGATCGGCGAGCGCCTGAGCGACGATGCCCCCGAACATGTAGCCTAAACCGGCGGCAAGGGCGCCGGCGATGATCATGGACAGCAGCGCCGCCAGGAGGGGGTTCGGAACCATGGCCGCAAGCGTGACCGACACGAGGACGGCCATCAGCGCCGTAGCAGCGAAAGCGAGCGTGATCTTCAAGCGCAGAACCATTTGAAATCTCTCGAATTGTGCGAAGCGCCGATGGGGCCCCCGAGGTCGACCATCGCCCCGCGAAAAGGCGACTCTCGATGGAAGCGTGTGCGCGTAAGCGTCTCTGTTTGTAGTTAAAACTCTGTTAGGACAGCCCGCTTCTTAGGCGGCGGAGCGCAATAAAATTGCAAAAGAGCGGGAGTGCCCTGTCAGGGGCAGCGCTTAGCGCAGTGCAGCGGCGATGTTGCCGCCATCCACGGTCTCGATATGCCCCGTGGTCTTGCGCGCCAATGCGAGCGCCACGAAGGCCTGCGCCACGTCGTCGGCGGTGACCTCCCGCTGCAGCAGGTTGCCGCTCATATAGTCGGCTTCCGACACGCCCCGCGCCTTGGACCGCGCCGCGATCATGGCGTCGGTGAGGAGCCCGCTCCTGACGCGGTCGGCATTGACGCCGTTCGACCTGATGCCGTCCGCGCCGTAATCGAGCGCATATTGGCGCATGAGCAGCATGGTCGCGGCCTTGGGCAAGCCATAGGGCCCGAAATTCGCGCCGGGGTTCACCGCCTGCTTCGACAGGTTGAACAGCAGCGCCCCGCCCGTGCCCTGTTTCAACATGATCCGCACGGCTTCCTGCGCCACTGTCTGATGGGCGAAGAAATTGAGCTCGAAGCTCTTGCGCAGGAGCTCGTCGGAGACCTCGCCGATCCGCCCCTGCCAAGCCGCGCCGGCATTCGACACGAGAATGTCGACGCCGCCGAAGCGCTCCGCAACTGCGGCGAAGGCGCTCCTGACCTGCTCGGACTTGGTCACGTCACAAGCAAGACCGAGACCCTTGATGGCGGACGCGACCTTCTTCGCCGCCTCGCCGTCGATATCGAGCACGGCGACGGCAGCACCGTCCGCGGCGAGAGCCTTGGCCGTCGCAGCGCCGATGGCGCCAGCGCCCGTCACCACGGCGACCTGCCCGGTCAGCTTCTTCACCACGGCGCCTTTCAGCTTCGCCTGCTCGAGGCTCCAATATTCGAGCGCGAAGAGATCGCTCTCGGGCAGCGGCTCGTAGCGGCCGATGGCCTCGGCATCGGTGACCACCTTGACCGTGTTCTCGGCCAGGTCCGCAGCCATGCTCGCATCTTTCGCCGTGCGCCCAAGGCCGAACAGGCCGACGCCCGGCACAAGCACAACGCGCGGGCTCGCATCGAGCCTGGATTTGATCCCTCCCACGGCCGCATTCTCGCGGGCGAAATAGGCATCGTAGTCGGCGACGAATTTCGCCACCGCCTCGCGCACCCCGACCGCGAAATCGTCGAGCCGGCCCGGTTCGGGCTGCGGCAGCACGAGCGGGCGGTTCTTGGTGCGGATGATGTGGTCTGGCGTCACCACGCCGCGCTGGCTGTAGGAGGCGAGCTCAGCGCCATTCACATAGTTGAGGATCTCAGGCGCGGTGCGGAAGTCGGCGATGAAGCGCACGGGCTCGTCGCCGTCCTTCTTGAGAGCACAGGCGCCGCGGATGATGGGCACGATGTCAGCAGCGGATGCCGTCGCACTCGCCAAGGCCCGCGCCGGAAAGACGATGGGCCGGCCCTGCCGCAAACGGCTCTCGGCCAGCGACACCATCTCGATCATGCGCTCATAAGCTTCTTGCGCGGTGTCGCCGAAGGTGAAGATGCCGTGCTTATGCAGGATCAAGCCTTCGACCCGCGGATCGGAATCGAAGACCCCGGCAGCCGCCTTGGCGAGGCCGAAGCCCGGGGCGATGTAGGGCACGATGCCCATGCGCCCGTCATAGACCTCGCGCGCCAAGGCCTCGCCGTCGGGCTGATCGACGAGGCTGAGCACCGAAGCGGCATGGGTATGATCCACGAATTTATGGAGCAGAAAGGCGTGCAACAGCGTCTCGATCGAGGGGTTTGGCGCCGCGGAATCGAGCAGGTTGAGCCGCTGCACATTGACCATGGCCTCGTCGCTCAGAGCTTCGAGCGCGCGCAGCTGCCGCAGCGGCTTGAGCTTCACCGCGGGCAGGCCCCAAGGCTCGATGTCGGCCATGTCGGCGCCGGAGCCCTTGACCGCAATGACGTCGTGCTCCTCTCCGAGATCGTCGCGGCCATGCGTCTTCACCGACGTGTTGCCGCCGCCATGCAGCACGAGCAGCGGATCGCGGCCCAAAAGGCGCGTGGTGTAGACCCTGAGCGCGATGTCGGCGCCGACCCCTTTTGCGCCATAGGCGGCAACAACCTCGTCCGCGGCGCTATCGTTCCATTGGCTTTTCATGGCGCGCGTTGTTGCAACATTAAGGCAGAGACGCAAGAGCCAGGTTTTTGACTTTGGAACCCTGTCTGCTCGGGCGGGTTATCCCCCTAGTTGGTATTGGCGCGATATCCCTAGGCCCCCCAAGCCCAAGCCAGCGCCAATGCTTGTTAGGAGTTCAGAAGCCCGGCAGCCCCCCGCTCGCCGGGCTTCTTCGTAGCCCCTCTTGGATTTCCCTCCCCCCGCCAAATAGAGTCCCGCCCGTCGCCGGGAGATCTCAGGCTGCTGCGGTCCTGCGCCGCATCGCCCGCCGGCTTCGTGTGCCACTAACAGGGCGCGGCAATATCAACGCTTGGGCCGATGCGACGCCCCGCCGCGCGGGCTTGGCAACAAAATTGCCAAATATTCCCGGTGAGCATGCTAGTGTTTGGGTGCGCGGGTGACCCTCGATCCAATGTCGCGCCGCCCCCCAAGGATGGCGCGATATCTCGACGGAAGCCTGCGCACTTCCACAGTGTTAGGAGAAGCCCCGGTTAGCCCAATCGGGGCTTCTTTTTTGGCGCTCTCGATGCCGAATGCGATGCCATCATGCGGCCTGCCCTTTGCGGTGCTCCGGATAGAGCGTGTAAAGCCCGTCGCGGGTGGCCGGCGTCACGCCGCGCTCGGTGATGAAGCCGGTGATCAGCCGTGCCGGAGTGATGTCGAAGCCGTAATTGGCGGCGGGGCTTCCTTCCGGCGCGATCAGCACGCTCGCGATCCGTCCGTCATCGAGCCGCCCCGTGATGCGGGTCACCTCGGCCGGGTCGCGTTCCTCGATGGGAATGGCGCTACCATCCTCCAGGCTCCAGTCGATGGTCGAATAGGGCAGCGCCACCAGGAAGGGAATGTCGTTGTCGCGCGCCGCGAGCGCCTTCAAATAAGTGCCGATCTTGTTGGCGACGTCGCCGGTGGCTGTGGTGCGGTCAGTGCCGACGATGCAGAGATCGACCAGCTTCTTCTGCATGAGATGCCCGCCAGCGTTGTCGGCGATGAGCGTGTGCGGCACGCCGTGAGCGCCGAGCTCGAAGGCGGTGAGCGAAGCGCCCTGATTGCGCGGCCGCGTCTCGTCCACCCACACATGCACATCGATCCCCTCGTCATGGGCGCGGTAGATGGGAGCGAGCGCCGTTCCCCAATCGACGGTCGCAAGCCAGCCGGCATTGCAATGGGTGAGGATGTTGACGCGTGCGCCGCCCTTTTTGTCCGCATGTGCCCTGATCAGCCCGAGCCCGTGCTCGCCGATCCTCCTGTTGGTCTCCACGTCCTCATCGCAAATTTGCGCGGCGCGGGCGTAAGCCGCGGCGACGCGGGCCTCGCGCGGCTGGTTGCGGATCGCCTTCTGCATCTCGTCGAGCGCCCAGCGGAGATTGATGGCGGTGGGGCGCGTGGCGACGAGCGTCTCGCAGGCGCGCTCGAGCCCATCGTCGGATGCGTCGTGCCGAAGCGCGAGCGCCACTCCGTAGGCGGCCGTGGCGCCAATCAGCGGCGCACCGCGCACCTGCATGGATTGAATAGCGCGCGCCGCATCCTCGAGCGTGCGCAAGGCCACCGTCTCGAAGGCGAAGGGCAGCTTGGTCTGGTCGATGATCTCGACCGTCGCGCCGTCATCCTTGAGCCAGATGGTGCGGTAATGCTTGCCGTCGATGTTCATGGGCGAGGATTTAGCACAGGCAGGACGGCAAGAGCAGAGCGAGCGCAGCAGTTTCCATCCCTCCCCTTGATGGGGAGGGTGGCTCGGCCAAAGGCCGAGCCGGGTGGGGTGAGCGTCCGAAGACGATACCCCCCACCCCGCGCGGGGGAGGTATGAGCCGCATTCGCTGCGGTTACCGGAAGGCAAGGCCGAGATCGGCGCAAATAACGGATGCCGCATTGGATCGGCCGCATGGCCCCGATCTGGTAGGGCAGATAGGCGCCGTGCTGATGGGTACCGTGCACCGCGCTTCTGATACGCCGCTCGAGATCAACCGGCGACTGCACGGAGCGCGCGATGATGCGGTCGCGCAAACCCGGCGGGAAGGGCTCGGACATATAGTCGATCATGGTGTCGGCATAGGCATCCTTGATCTGATCCCAATCCGTGCCGGCGATCTTGCCGCGCGCGTCGCCCGTCACCCGATAGGGCACGTAATGCAACACGAACTTCATCAGCCCCCTGCCCTCTGGCGCTCGCGTGGGGTCCATCGCCGCCTCGTTGATGATGCCGACCATGGGCGCCGACGGCAGCAGCCCAGCGCGGCATTGAGCGAAGGTCTCGGCGAGGTCATCGAGCGTCTGCCCCGCCGCGTGAACATAGCCCGCACTGTCGGCCGCGGCGCCCGCACGATAGGCGACCGGCCGGTCGAGAGCGGCGTAGATCACGAAGAACGACGAGCCCCATTCGTAGCGCTTGATCTTTTCGGTAATAGCAGGGCCCAGCGTTCGCTCACCGAGCAGATCGAGCGCGAAATGCCTTGGGTCGACATTGGAGGCGACGACGCCGTCCACTGCGATCCTCTCGCCGCCGGCGAGCCGCACGGCCGTGGCGCGGCCGTTCTCGCATACGATCTCGGCCACCCCAGCCCCGGCGCGCACCTCCCCACCGTGGCTCCGCAACACACTAGCGAGAGCGCGGGAGACATTGTGCATGCCGCCCTTGACCACGCTGACGCCGACATCCTGCACGGCGCAGGCGAACAGCCAGGCAAACTCCGCGCCGAGCGCGTCGTCGGGCGAAAGACACGCATGCAGCGCGCAACAGGCAAAGAAATTCCTGATCTCGGGCGATTCGAAAGTCTGATCGGCCCAGGAGCGGACGCTCTGAAACTGGAAGCGGTATTCGCCGATCGCTGAGGGACCGACGAACTCTGCCGCCAGCGACGGTGGTACCGTATTCATGCCGGCGGTGATGGCAGGCTTTGCGGCAAGATAATTTCGATAAAGCGCCCGCCAGGTCTCGCCGTCCTTCGCCGAGAATTGCGCGAAGCTGCGCACGGTCGTCTCGAGATCGCGGCCGATGGCAAGGACCTTTCCGTCGGGATAGACCTGCGCCCAATTCGGATCGGGCGTGATCAGCTCGAGCCCGCGCTCGGCAAGCCCGAGCTCTTGCGGCGCCGGCGTCAATTTGGCGACGAGATAGCCGCTCGCGTGAATATCTGACAGGAAGCCTGGTGCGGCGATCTCCTCCGAGATCGTCATGCCCCCGATGTCCGAATATTGTTCGAGCACCAGGACCTTGAGGCCCGCCCTGGCGAGATAGCAGCCGCAGGTGAGCCCATTGTGGCCTGCGCCGATGACGACAGCGTCGTAACTGCTTGGCATGACGTGGCGCTACCCGCTCAGTCCCCCTCGAAGGAGATCAGCGTGTGGCATTCGACGCCGAGCTTGGCGAGCCGCGCCGCCCCGCCGAGATCGGGGAGATCGATGACGAAAGCGGCGCCCACCACATCGGCGTTGATCCTGCGTAACAGTTTCACCGCGGCTTCCGCCGTCCCACCCGTGGCGATCAAATCGTCGACGAGCAGCACGGGATCGCCCGCGCCGATCGCGTCCTCGTGGATCTCGATGACGTCGATGCCGTATTCGAGCTCGTAATCCTGGCCGATCGCCTTTCCCGGCAGCTTGCCCTTCTTGCGGATCGGCACGAAGCCGCAGCGCAAGCGATCGGCGACCGCCCCGCCCAGGATGAAGCCGCGCGCCTCGATGCCGGCGACGGCCTGAACCCTGCGATCGGTGAAGGGCCGCGTCAGCAGCTCGATACAGGCTCTGAACCCGTTGGCATGTCCGAGCAGCGTCGTGATGTCACGGAACATGATGCCCGGCTTCGGATAGTCGGGTATCGTGCGCACGAGGTCCTTGAGATCGATGTCGGCAGTCAGGCTCATCCAGGACCTCCTCGAAAATTGAGGCTTGCGACGCGCCACGCGGGCGCGCCCCGAGCCTATAGTCGAACCAAGCGCGGCTGGCTAGTCGAAGGGGCCGAGAGATCGAAGGGGACATCTTATGACCAACGGTTCGAACCTGGTCACCATTCGCGACATTGACGTTCCGTTCTGGCGGATCGTCCTGATCCTGGTGAAGTGGAGCATCGCCTCAATCCCGGCATTGATCATCTTCGGGCTGCTGTGGGTCGTCATCGGCTGGCTGCTGGCGCTCGTGTTCAGCGTGCCGGTGCCGCCAGTGCCGCCCTCACCCTGACGCGGCGCGCGCGCCAAAGAGCGGCCCGTGTCTAAAGGTCGCTCGCCCCGATTGGGGAGCGGCGCTCTATAATGGCGGCAGCTCAACTCCGGAGTCCGCCAGATGAACGTCATGGATCGAAGCGTCGTGGCCGCGGCCGATCAGAAAGCCAAGCAAGCGAAGCTCGCGCTCAGGCAGCGCCGGCGCAAGATCGTGCTTGGCGCCGCCGCCGTCATTTTCGTTATTGCTGCCGCAGCCTACTATGTTTGGTGGACGACCCTTTGCGGAGACTGCAGCGGCATGCCCGTGCCGCTTCCCACGCCGCCGGCCTAAGCGCTTGAGGGTTTCAGCACGCGGCCGGCGACCGCGTCGAGCTTCTTCACGAGCTCAGGGTCGCGGGCTTCAGGCGCGGTGATGATCGCGGTGTCGAGCGCCCGGTCGGAGCCAATGGGACAAGGCTCATGCTCGCGCGGGAAGTCCCGTGCCAGCCGCGCCACGAGCTTTGCGGCCTTCTCGGCATTGGCCATCAGCACCTTAATGATGTCCTGCACCGTCACCGCGTCATGGTCGGGATGCCAGCAGTCGAAATCGGTCACCATGGCGACGGTCGCGTAGCCGATCTCGGCCTCGCGGGCGAGCTTCGCCTCGGGCAGATTGGTCATGCCGATCACCGCATAGCCGAGGCCCTTATAGGTGAGACTCTCGGCGAGCGTCGAGAATTGCGGACCCTCGATGCAGACATAGGTGCCGTCGCGCACCACCTGTAATCCTTCCGCCATGGCCGCTTCCGCGAGGTGAATGCGCAAGCGCGGGGACACCGGATGCGCCATGGAGACATGCGCCACGCAGCCTGTGCCGAAGAACGAGCTGGCGCGATGGAACGTGCGGTCGACGAACTGGTCGACCAGCACGAAGGTACCGGGCGGCAGCTCCTCCTTGAACGAGCCGCAGGCCGAGAGCGAGACGAGGTCGGTGACCCCGGCCCGCTTGAGCACGTCGATATTGGCGCGGTAGTTGATGTCGGTGGGCGAGAGCCTGTGGCCCTTGTCGTGACGCGACAGGAACACGATGGGGAGCCCGTCGATATCGCCGATCCTGAGCGGCGCCGACGGCTCGCCCCACGGGCTTTCGATGCGCGTCTCGCGCACGTTCTTCAAGCCCGGCAGATCGTAGATGCCTGAGCCGCCGATGATCCCGAGCACCGCTTGCGTCATGTCACTCCCCGACCTTGATGTAGAACAGCGCCCAGACCCAATGGCCCTGATGCGTGTCGGTCGGCTTGAAACCCGGGTCGCGCGTGTTGAGCAGCCAGAGCGGGCCCTGCTGCCCGAGCCCCAGCGGCTTGCCGTCGGCGGAGAGCGCCAGAATCCAATCCGACTGCTTGATGTCGTCGGGGTCGAGCCAGCCGCTATAGCCGTCGACCGCCATGAAGGTGGTTCTGACTTGCGCCGCCTCGAGATAACCGAGCACCTCCCGCAGCAACGGGCCAGTGAAGGTGGCAGGCGCGTCGAACTCCGGCGGCTGCGCCGTAACCGTCCCCTGCGGGAGCCCGAGCAGCGTTGCGCGGTCGAAGACGAAGGCTTGGGGGAACTGGACCTTCTGCAAGGCGAGCAGACTGTCGCGCTTCGGATCGAGCGGGCCGCGATTGGTCTTGCCGATCAGCCCGCTCACGGTGAGCACGACCATGTCGGCCGGGGCCGGCGGCTCGTCGGCGGCAAGGGCCGGGAGCATACCGAAAGCGAGACAGAGGGCAAGAAGCGCGCGTTTCATGGTTGCCCCTTATACCCTCCGGGGCGGCGCGAGAACTAGGCCGTGTCGGTCGCGTCGCGATGATGGAGCCGGGCCCACACCATGCGCTTGGCGAGATACATGATCACCACGAACACGATGAGGAAGATCATCACCCGCGCGCCGGTCCTATGGCGCTCCTCGAGCTTCGGCTCGGCCGCCCACATCAAATAGGCGGCGACGTCCCGCGCGTAATTGTTGAGGGTGGGCTTGGTGCCGTCGGTATAGGCGATGACGCCGTCGCTCAAAGGCTGTGGCATGGCGATCTGATGGCCGGGGAAGGCAGCATTGTAATGCATGCCTTGGGCAACCTCGAAACCGGCCGGAGGCTGTCGATAGCCGGTGAGCAGGGCGTAGATATAATCCGGGCCGCCCTCCCTTGCCTTGGCGATCACCGAGAGGTCAGGCGGCAGCGCGCCGTTATTGGCGAGCCGCGCCAATTGGTCGTTGGCAAACGGTGAGCGGAAGCGGTCCGACGGCCGGGCGGGGCGCTGAAACATCTCGCCCTTCTCGTTCGGCCCGTCGCTCACCTGCACTTGGCCCGCAAGCACCTCGACGGCCTTGGGCGAGAATTCCGGGCCGCCCGGCTCGCCGAGATTGCGGTAGGACAGGAGCCGCATCGAGTGGCAGTTCGAGCAGACTTCCTTGTAGACCCGGAAGCCGCGCTGCAGCTGCGCATTGTCAAAGGTCCCGAACGGCGGCGTGAAAGTCCAGCTCTGAGACGCGATCTCCGGCTCGTCGTGGCCAGGGGGCTGCGCGGCTCCGCCGGCTGCATCTTCGGCGAGAGCTGCGCCCGGAAGGGCGAGCGCGAACAGGATGGCGCCGAAGAGCATAAGACAAGAGGACTTTCTCACAGGACCTCCTCCCGCTTCTGCTTGAGCGCAGGGGGAGGCGGCGCGGCCTTTGCCTCTTCCGTCTCTATGGTGTCGGTCTGCACGCTCGCCTGAGGGCCGAGTACCGACTCGGTGATGCTGCCCGGCAGCGCGCGCGGCCGCTCGATCCAGCCGGTCAGCGGCATGACCACCAGGAAGAAGGCGAAATAGTAGATCGTGAAGATGCGGCCGAAGATGAGATACCAGCCTTCCGGCTGCTGCGACC
>JAENXG010000496.1 GCA_016649675.1 Methyloceanibacter sp. | reverse complement strand
GCGGACGGCGCGGTGGCATCGCCTTTGACCGCCGGGAACTCACCCAGATCCTCAATGTGTACGGACGCAAGGTCGCAAGCGGCGAATGGCGCGACTATGCCATCGACACGCTGCGCGAGAAGGCCGTGTTCTCGGTGTTCCGGCGGAGCTCCGAATGCCCGCTCTACCGCATCGAGAAAGCGCCGAAGCTGGCGCGGCGGCAGGGCGCCTATAGCGTGATCGCGGCGACCGGGCTCATCCTGAAGCGCGGCCACGATCTCGCCCGCGTGCTCCGCGCCCTCGATCGGGGCTTGCGCCTCGTCGAGTGCTAGCGGAGCGGCAGCCGTAACACAGACTCGTCATTGCCGGGCTTGACCCGGCAATCCATTCCATTTCCGCTTCCGCGCGCTGAGACGTAACGGCGTGGATTTCCGGATTAAGTCCGGGCATGACGGATGTGGTTTGAGCGCCCCAAAAAACAAAAGGCCCCGGCAGAGCGCCGGGGCCTTCGTGTTTCTTGCTACTGGTGTTGCTTAGCGGCGGTTGCCGAAGAGCTGCAGCAGCATCATGAAGAGGTTGATGAAGTCGAGATAGAGCCTGAGCGCTCCCATCACGGCCTTGCGGCCCGAGACCGATCCGTCGTCGTTGACGCTGTACA
The DNA here is from genome assembly GCA_016649675.1 of Methyloceanibacter sp. Lineage (GTDB taxonomy): Bacteria > Pseudomonadota > Alphaproteobacteria > Rhizobiales > Methyloligellaceae > Methyloceanibacter. The sequence continues at coordinate 1,282 of JAENXG010000496.1, read as the reverse complement.
TCTCCTTGATCTGCTGGGTGTCGTAGGCGGTGAGGCCGGCGAAGATGAGCACGCCGATCACCGACACGGCAAACTGGAGGGCGGTCGAGGCGACGAACAGGTTCACGAGCGAGGCGATGATGATGCCGATCAGACCCATGAACAGGAACGAGCCCCAACCGGTCAGGTCGCGGTTGGTCGTATAGCCCCACAGGCTCAGAGCCCCGAATGAGGCCGCGGTGATGAAGAACACCCGCGCGATGCTCTCGCCGGCATAGACGAGGAAGATCGAGGAGATCGACGCACCCATGAGCGCGGCGAAGGCCCAGAAGACGATCTGCGCCGTGCCGAGGCTCATGCTGTTAATTCGCGCCGAGATGAAGAACACGAGCGCGAGCGGCGCGAAGATGACCACCCATTTGAAGGGGCTGGCAAACATGAACGAGCCAAAGGACGTGAGCTCCAGCCCAGTCGCCGTTTGCGTCACGGCCATGGCGTAAACCGCGTAGGCCACCACGCCGGTGATCGCTACGCCCGAGGCCATGTAGTTGTAGACGCGAATCATGTAGGCGCGCAGGCCCTGGTCGACGACGCCCGCATCGGTGCGTCCGACGGTCGTGCCTTGCGCGTAACGTCTGTCGAGATCAGCCATCTTTTGTGAGGGTCCTTTCCCCTAGCTGGTATGTTGAATTCCCGTGGGTATTTTGGCCACGAATATGGTGGCTTATCCTTAGCTTCGCAAGATGACCTCCGTGCGGCGCTTGCGCCGGTTTCTCGGTCATTCCGCCCGAAGATAGGGCGCCGCCTTGGCCGAAAGCACGCGCCAGGTGGCGATGACGCCGACGGCGAGCACAAGCGCAAGAGAGAGCAGCACCGTTTCGGCTGCGGCCCGGGCCGAAAAGACGAATTCCACCTCGAAGGCCCAGCGGCACAAGGCCCACGCCGTCAGGGTCGCGATCAGCAGCGAGAGCGCCGCGGTGGCGATCCCGAGCAGGCCGAACTCCAGCAGCTCGGCGCGGATGATCCGGCCGCGCGTGGCGCCGAGCGTCTTGTAGAGCACCGCCAGATATTTCCGCTGCTGCTGGCCGGCGGCGACCGCGCCGGCAAGCACGGCGGCGCCGATCAGGAGCGTGACGCCGGCGGTCGCTCCGATGGCCGTCATCACCTTGCCGAGCAGCTCCTTGGCCGCCGCGACGATGTCGCCGACTTTGATGGCGGTGACGAGGGGGAAGCGCTCGGACAGCGCCTGGATCACCTTGCCCTCGCGGGCGGGATCGGTGCCCTTGGGGAATTCGAGCGTGGT
>JAENXG010000042.1 GCA_016649675.1 Methyloceanibacter sp. | reverse complement strand
CCTCTTTCAGCCACCGGGGAGGATAGGCTCTAAGTGCTCTGAGACGGACGATCAGAGCTGATAGCGGATCTGGTCGGTCCAGAAGCGCTCGAGGCGAATCAAGGCTTTGTTGAGCGTCTCGAGATCGTTGGAGCCGATGCCGCCAACCTGCTGCAAGGACTTGAGCTGCCGGTGATAGAGGCCGTTCACCACCTTGCACACCTCCTGCCCTTGGTCGGTGAGCCGCACCCGGACCGAACGCCGATCGGTCGTCGAGCGCTGATGATGGATGTAACCGGCATCGACGAGCTTCTTGAGGTTGTACGACACGTTAGAGCCGAGATAATAGCCGCGGCTCGTGAGCTCCCCTGCCGTCAACTCGGCATCGCCGATGTTGTAAAGCAGCAAAGCCTGCACGCTGTTGACGTCGACTCGACCAAGGCGCTCGAATTCGTCTTTGATCACGTCAAGCAGCAATCGATGAAGCCGCTCGACAAGCTTCAAGGAAACAAGATAGCGACCCTTGAGGTCTTCTGCCTCATCGGTGCTAACATGCGTCCCTATATTTAGGGCTACACTCATCGCCTACCCTCGTTAGTTGTTGTTAATCCCCAACTTGACGAGGACTATAGCCGCGGGGACCTAAAATCTGCTTAAGCGAGACGCTTAAGATTGCATGAAATTCTAGTATTAAGTTTTGATGATGTTGCTGGGCGTTTTAGCCCAGTCTCACAGACCTGGGGCCAGTTCTTTGAGCTCGAGCTCGTCCTCGGCCGGGGTCGAAAACAGCCGCTCGATGGCTTCGTCGTCGACGGCGGCGAGGCTCCCCGGCTGCCAATCGGGCGCCCGCCCCTTGCCGGCGATGCGGGCGGCGACCCCTTCACGGTAGTCGTGGCTGGCGATGATATGCGAGGCGAGGCGAAATTCGAGGCGTAGCGCGCTTGCGAGATCCAGGGACTTCCCGCGCTGCATCTGGGCGAAGGCGATCTTGAGCGAGGTCGGCGATTTCTTGCGCAGCTCGGCTGCGGTCTCGCGGGCGAAGGCTTGGTCCTCGCCCTCCTCGGCATCGAGCCGCTGAAGGATTGCCTCGACCGATGGGGCCGAGAAGGCGCGGTTGATCACTGGCGTGTGCCGCACGAGTTCGCCTTCGCCCGGGTCGCGATGGAGCCCGTCAAGCAGCCGGTCGATTGGCTGGTTGTCGCTCAACGCATCCTTGATCACGCCGAAATGGGCGGCGGGCACATAATGGCTGATCAGGCCAAGGCGGAAAGCCTCGGCGGGACCGATCAGCCGCCCGGTCAAGGCTAGATAGAGTCCGCTCCATCCAATGAGCCGCGACAGAAAATAGGTGCCGCCGATATCGGGGAGAAAGCCGATGCCCACTTGCGGCATGCCGAAGCGATAGCCCTCCCCCGCCACGCAGTGGGTGCCGTGCAGGGTGATGCCGATGCCGCCACCGAGCACGAGCCCGTTGATCAGGGGCACGTTCGGCCTGATGAATTTCTCGAGCACCCAGACGTGGCAATAGGCAGCGCGATAGAATTCCCGGATCGCCCCGCGCGCGCCCTGCTCGCTCCATTCGTGCAACAGCTTGAGGTCGCCGCCGCTACAGAACACGGTAGGATGCGTCGATTGCATCACGACGCCGTAAATGTGCGGCGCCGGCGCCCAACGGCGATAATGCTCACTCAAGGCCTCGAACATTTCCCGGCTGAGCGCGTTTAAACTTGCGGGCCGGTCGAGCGTGATCACTCCGGCGCGATCGATCTCCTCGAAAGTAATGCCAAGCGCTTCGGACAATCCGCGATGCCCCTGATCGAATCTCGTATAAAGACCGCCGCGTGACAGGCGTGCCTTGAAAAGGCCCCGCCTCGGAAAGAAAAGGCGCTGCCTGGGAAAGGCTCTGCCTTGAAAAGGCCCGGGGCAGCTAGCACTCAATCGCCGAAATCACAAGCTTTGCTCTAACGAAGGCAACGGAACGTTCGGATGATGCCTAACCCTATCGCTTGGTTCACCTTCGCGCTTCTCGTGGGGTTCCCGGTCTATGCGCTGGCGGAGACCGATGAGGTCCCGCCGCTGCCTGACCGTAACCCCGCGCACGTGGAAGGGCCGGTGGCGAAGGCGCCCGTGCTCCCCGGCGATCAGCCGACCGTGCCGTGGACCGACGAGGAAATCGCGTCCGCCAAGGCGGAATGCGCCACGGCGCTTGCCAATCTTGCGCTCGACTATGAGCCGCTGCCGCCGATCAAAGAGGGGATTTGCGGCGCACCGGCGCCGATCCTGGTCAAATCGATCGGCAGTGACCCAAAAGTGGTGATCGATCCCCCCGCCACCGTCACCTGCCCGCTCGCGAGCGGGCTCAGCGCTTGGCTCAGCAAGACGGTGCAGCCCGAAGCCAAGGCGCTGCTCGGATCGCAAGTGGTCAAGCTGCACAACGCGACCTCCTATGCGTGCCGCAATCGCTATGGCAGTGCCACCACGCCTCTGAGCGAGCATGCGCTCGCCAATGCGCTCGACGTCTCTGAGTTCTTCCTTGCTTCGGGGGAGCACATCACCGTGCTCGACGGCTGGCCGCGCCTCGCCAAGGCTCCGTCTCCGCCGGCGCAGAGCCCGATCCCGAGCCCGGCGACGACGGGTTCCATCGCTACGGTATCCCACACGACACAACCAGCTCCGGGAGTGGTCGAGGTCACTAAGGTCAAGGTGATCAAAATTGAGATGAGCAACGCGAAGATAAATCCATTCGCAGTCAGTGCCGAGACGAATCCAGTCGGTGCCAAGACCAATCCGTTTGTGCTCGTGGCGGCTCCGCCGGCAGCCAGGCCACCTGCGCCGCCTCCCGAAGCCAAGTCGCCAGCGCCCTCTCCGGATGCGGCAAGTCCCAAGCCAGATGCGACAAGTCCCGAGCCTCAGTCGCTGTCGGAGCGGGAGGGCGTGTTCGTGAAAACGGTGCATGACGATGCCTGCCATACCTTCGGCACCGTGCTTGGGCCTGAGGCTAACGAGGCCCACAAGAACCACTTTCACCTCGACATGAAGGCGCGGCGGCGCACCGCGTTCTGCGAATAGGCTCGGGCAAAAGGGCAAACCATGTCCGCCGAGAGACGTTGGCACCGGGCAAGCCCCAGTGGTAGCGTGCCGTCTCAAGTCAAGCGAGCACGGCAGAGCACGGTGTCATCCCCTAAAGACAAGACGGTCTCCTTACGCACCGAGCGGGTCAAGCGCGCGGGCGGTAAGGCGCCTCCCGCCTCGCGGTCCGGGTTCCCGGCGACGCGGCTCAGGCGGAACCGGCGGGCTGACTGGTCGCGCCGCCTCGTGCGTGAAACGACGCTCACCCCCGACGATCTGATCTGGCCGATCTTCCTCATCGAAGGCGAGCGCGCGCGCTCGGCCGTTACCGCCATGCCAGGCGTCGAGCGCCTTTCGATCGACCTCGCCGTCAAGGCTGCCGAAGAAGCGGCCGCGCTCGGGCTTCCGGCCATCGCGCTCTTTCCCAATACCGATCCCGGCCTTCGCGACGATCAGGCCCGCGAGGCGCTCAATCCCGGCAATCTCGTCTGCCGGGCGGTCCGCGCCATCAAGGCCCACGTGCCCGAGATCGGCATCATCTGCGACGTGGCGCTCGACCCTTACACGAGCCACGGCCATGACGGGCTCCTGTTCGACGGCGAGATCGACAACGACCGGACTCTTGAGGTGTTGATTGCGCAGGCGCTGGTTCAGGCCGAGGCGGGTTGCGACATCCTCGCGCCCTCCGACATGATGGACGGCCGGATCGGCGCGATCAGGGCGGCGCTCGAGGAGAACGGCTTCACCAACACCCAGCTCCTCGCCTATGCGGCGAAATATGCCTCGGCCTTTTACGGGCCGTTCCGCGACGCGGTCGGCTCCTCGTCGATGCTCAAGGGCGACAAGCGGACCTATCAGATGGATCCCGCCAATGGTGCCGAGGCGCTGCGCGAGGTGGCGCTCGACATCGCCGAAGGCGCCGACATGGTGATGGTCAAGCCGGGGCTTGCTTATCTCGACATCGTGTGGCGGCTGAAAGAAGCGTTCGGGGTGCCGACTTTCGTCTATCAGACCTCAGGCGAATATTCGATGATCGCTTCTGCCGCCGAGCGCGGCTGGATCGACCGGGACCGCGTCATTTTGGAGAGCCTGATCGCCTGCAAGCGCGCCGGCGCCGACGCCGTCTTCACCTATTTCGCGCTGGAAGCGGCAAAGCTGCTCAAAGCTAAAGCCTGACCGCCGCTCCGTTCAGTTGGTGACCTTCACGGTCTTGAAGATCACTTTCGCTTCCTTCGCCTTATCGAAATTGTCGCCGGAGAGGCCGAAGCGCCAGCCGCCCTTTGGCGCCTGGCCGCGCAACTCGCGCACCTTGGTTCCGTTGATGAAGAAGATCACGGAATTGCCGTTGGTCTTGACCCGAAGCGTGTTGGCAGCGCCCGGCGCTTTGTTGATCGCCGGCGAATCGACATTCGCCGCGATGGTGCCGAGCCACTTGCCGTCCTGCTTCCGCGCGATCCAGTACTTGCCGTTGTTGAGAACGCCGAACTGGAAATAGGTCCGGTTGTCCTCGCCCCAGAAGAGGAGCCCGGCGCCGAGGATCGGCTGATCGCCGCTGGGCCACACCGTCTCGGAGCAGATGTCGGCATCCTTGACGGTGTAGGTGAGGTTCAGATTGGACTGCATGTCGTCGGGGGGAAGCTTGAAGACGAAGGACCCATCCTTCACCTCGACATTGTCCTTGAGCGGCCAGCCGCCGGCGTCGTCGGCAAATTTGTCCTCGAAGACGATCTCCTGGCCTTCGCAGGCCGCCGCCCGCCACGCCGGAGCGCCTGCCAAAAGGATCGTGATCCCAAGCAACATCCCTGATCTTCGCATCGATGGTCCCCGTTAGCCTGGCCTCGCCCGCATCCAGTCAAAAATCCTTAACGGGTTGGCCAGGGCTCGGCAACCTGTGCGCTCATCGCCGCAACCGCCCTCTCTGGTACGAGCCCGGTCTCCAGATATCTTGGCCCTGAGGCCGGAGCTTGTTTGGCCGCGCGGCAATCACCACCTAGGACGCGAGATTTGCCCCTGGCCACGGGATTGGAGACGAGATGACCCAGCAGCAGACGCTTCCGCCGCGTTCGAGTACGGATTACAGCGAGCAGCCGAACGTCTACGATCCGGTGACGCAGCCGCGCCTGTTCCAAAGCGTGATCCGCAAGCGCATCGTCGCCTTCATCGTCGACGCCATCATCATCCTGGTGCTAACGGCGGTCGCCTATGTTGTCGTCGGCCTGCTCGGGATCCTCACCCTCGGCCTCGCCTGGCTCCTGTTCGGCCTGGTGTTCCCCGCCGTGGGCCTCGGCTATAACGCGCTCACCATCGGCGGGCCGAATTCCGCCACCATCGGTCAGAGGATGATGGAGCTCGAGGTGCGCATGTGGTTCGGCGGCAGGGTCACGCCGCTGATCGCGGCCTTTCATGCCCTTCTCTTCTGGTTTTCGTTTGTGATCTTCTGCCCGATCCTGTTGTGGGCCTTGTTCGACCCGCGCAAGCGCTGCCTGCATGACATTCTGGCGGGCGTCGTGGTAATCGACCGGGTCTAGGATTCTGGCCCAAGAAAGGCGCCGTGGGGCATTCATTCAGGCGTTTTTGGGCTCCCTTCCTCGATTGCGCTGCTGGGCCTCGATCCACTAAGCTTGCCGGCAGAGTGGTTCAGATTCGTCTCCGGTCGGCACAACGTGACAGAGCACAAGAGCAACTTTCCCGAATTCTACATCACCGCGCCGCAGCCCTGTCCCTACCTCCCCGGCCGGCTCGAGCGGAAGCTGTTCACCCATCTCACCCGCGACAAGCCGCGCTTCCTCGTCGACAATTTGTTGAAGGGCGGGTTCCGGCGCAGCCAAAACATCGCCTATATGCCTTATTGCGATGCCTGCTCGGCCTGCGTGCCGGTGCGCATCCTGGTCGATCAGTTCCGCCCGCGCCGATCGCTGAGAAGGATTGCCCGCGCCAATCGCGACCTCATCGCCACCCGGGTGCCGCCGGCGCCAAGCTCCGAGCAATATAAGCTGTTCCGCTCCTATATCGACGCGCGCCACGCCGACGGCGGCATGGCCGAGATGTCGGTGCTCGATTATTCGCTGATGGTCGAGGACAGCGTGGTCGAGACTTTCGTCACCGAGTACCGGGTGAAGCCGGACCCTGAAGGCGACGGCAGCTCGCCGCTCATCGCGGTGTCACTGTGCGACCGCCTGAGCGACGGCGTCTCCATGGTGTACAGCTTCTACGATCCGGACCAGCCCGCGCGTAGCCTCGGCACCTATATGATCCTCGACCATGTCGAGTTCGCTAGAGCCCAAGGCTATCCCTTCGTCTATCTCGGCTATTGGATCGAGGGCTCGCGCAAGATGCGCTACAAGAATCGGTTCCAGCCGCAGGAGAGCCTCACCTCGAAGGGCTGGGTGAGGACTGCGTCAGAGACGCCCGCGTGCCAGAGCTGCGAGACGCCGGAAACGAGAAGATAAGACCTAGAACTTTGCGCCGAAGCTGTTCGACTTCGGGAAGCCCTTGGGCGGCAGACGTCCGGCCTGGGCTCTCGCGCCCCACCAATCCCTGAGCTCGGTCACGGTGAAGGAGCGGCCGGCCGCATCGATATAGATGAGGCCTTCCTTCTTGTTGAAGATCTTGGCGTCGGCCAAGCCGCCGTCCTTGTAGCGCTGTAGCCGCACACCCTTGCCGCGTGGCATCTTCGGCAGCTCCTTCAACGGAAACAGCAAGAGCTTCCGGTTGTCGCCGATCACCGCCACGCTGTCGCCGTCGACCGGCGTGCAGACGATCGCCTCGGTGCCGGCCTCCACATTCAGCACCTGCTTGCCTTTGCGCGTCATGGCGAGGACCTCGTCCTCGGCCACGATGAAGCCGTGGCCGCTGGTTCCGGCGACGAGCAGCTTGCGCCCCGGCTCATGCACGAACAGCTCGACCGCGTCGGCCGCTTCCTCGATGTCGATCATGAGACGGAACGGCTCGCCGTGGCCCCTGCCCCCCGGCAGCTTGTCGGCGCCGAACGCATAAAAACGGCCATTGGTGGCAAAGAGCAGCACCGTATCTGTGGTCTGCGCCTTGACGGCGCGCTTCAGCCGGTCGCCCTCCTTGAAGGTTAAACTCTCGAGCTCCGTCTGATGGCCGCGGATGGCGCGCAGCCATCCCTTCTCCGAGAGCACGATGGTCACCGGCTCCTTCTCGATCATCGCCTCGGCGAGATCGGTCTCCACGCCTTGCGGTGCTTCGGCGAAAGTGGTGCGCCTCCGCCCGAGCGCGGTCTTCTGTCCAAAATCGTCCTTTAGCGTCTTGATCTCGTCGGCGATGCGCTTCCATTGCTTGTCGGCCGAGGCGAGCAGCGCTTTCAGCTCCTTCCGCTCTGCCGTCAGCGCCGCGTGCTCGCGCCCGATCTCCATCTCCTCGAGTTTGCGCAGAGCGCGGAGCCGCATGTTGAGGATGGCCTCAGCCTGCACGTCAGAGAGCTTGAAGGCGCGCATCAGGGCGGGCTTCGGCTCCTCCTTCTCGCGGATGATTTTGATGACCTTGTCGATGTTGAGATAGACGATGAGATAGCCGTCGAGAACCTCGAGGCGGTGGTCGATCTTGGCCAGGCGGAACGTGGAGCGGCGGACGAGCACGACCTGGCGGTGGTCGAGCCATTCGCGCAACACCTGCCGAAGGCTGAGCACGTTCGGCACCTGGCCGCGGCTCAGCACGTTCATGTTGAGGGGAACGCGCGTCTCGAGCTCGGTCAGCTTGAACAGCGATTCCATGAGAAGCAGCGGATCGACGGTGCGACTCTTGGGCTCGAGGATAAGCCTCACCTCCTCGGTCGACTCGTCGCGGACGTCAGCCAACAGAGGGAGCTTCTTCTGCAAGAGCAGCTCGGCGATGCGGGCGACCAGGCGCGCTTTCGGAATCTGAAATGGAATCTCCGTGACCACGATCTGATAGGTGCCGCGGCCGGTGTCCTCGGTGTCCCAGCGGGCGCGCAAGCGGAAGCTGCCGCGCCCGGTCTTGTAGGCCTCCACGATCTGATCGCGCGGCTCGACGATGATCCCGCCGGTCGGCAGATCCGGTCCGGGCACGAAGTCGACCAGCTTGTCGGCAGTGGCGTTGGGGAACTTGATGAGATGCAGCGCCGCATCGCAGAGCTCGCCCGCATTATGCGGCGGGATATTGGTCGCCATGCCGACGGCGATGCCGGAGGACCCATTGGCAAGCAGGTTGGGGAAATTGGCCGGGAGCACAGTCGGCTCCTGCTCGCGCCCGTCGTAATTGGCGCGGAAGTCGACAGTGTCCTCGTCGATGCCCTCGAGCAGCCTGGCGGCGACCTCGGTGAGGCGCGCTTCGGTGTAGCGGTCGGCGGCAGGGTTATCGCCGTCGATATTGCCGAAATTGCCTTGGCCGTCGATGAGCGGATAGCGAACGGAGAAATCTTGCGCGAGGCGCGCGAGCGCGTCGTAGATCGCCTGGTTACCGTGGGGGTGGAAATTGCCCATGGTGTCGCCGACGATCTTGGCGCATTTGCGGAATTCCCCTTGCGGGCTCAGCCTCAGCTGCTGCATGGCGTAGAGCAGCCGCCGATGCACGGGCTTCAACCCGTCGCGCACGTCGGGGAGCGCCCGGTGCATGATGGTCGAGAGCGCATAAGCGAGGTAACGCTCCTCGAGCGCGTCGCGCAGGTTCACGGGCTCGATCGGCCCTTGCGAATCAGGCGGCGGAGTTACGCGGCGTCCCATGACCCGCGCTTAGCGCATCGGGGAGGCGCGCTCAAGGGAGCCGTCCTGGATTTCGGTCGGGGAGAGAGGGAATCGGGTCTTCGATGTCCCCGTCCCCGCCATCGCCCTTGACGGAAACGCTGGAAGCGGGCTTGGCGCCTTTGAGGCACGAGGTGTCGATGAACACCTGGATCTCCTGGTAGTACCACTGATTGCCGTGTTTCCACCCGGCGACGCCCACGCCGATCTCCGTGGATGCCGATCGGAGAGCGCGCTCATGCCCGGGAGAATGCTTCCAGAAGCGCATGGCTGCTGCCATGGCTGCGTCGGGAGAGGCCCGGTTGGGTCGCGTCCAGGACTCGTGCCAATTCTCTCCCCGGAACTTGCAGAACTTGACGCCAGCGGCCCGAAGCCGCTGGAACGGGCCTTGTCCATCGGCGCTGTGCCCAGTCTTTTTGGTCTCCGCGAGATAGTTGGCGTAAGCCTGCGCTTCGTGATTGGCGCCGGCGCTCTCGCTTAAGGGCGCAAGGCCCTTCTCCTGCCGATAGGCATTGGTCTGGTCGACGATCGCCGATCTTGCGCTGGCCGGAACGTCGAACTGCTGCGCCTGCGCAGGCGCGATACCAACAGACTGCGCGAGAACGATTGCGCCCAGTCCGAGAAGCAGCGGCGCGGCAGACATCGGTGACATGCGTGGCCCTCACCAGGACGGGCGCGATGGTATCGCTCAGCTGGTCTGCTGCCTAGGCGGTGCCAAAAGTGCTCTAAGCGGCGCGCGGCGCGCGGGCGAGAAGGCCGATCAAGCGCTCGCGCGCTTGCGGCATGGCAAGGCCGTGAGGCTCGAGCACATCTCGTTCGAGAAAATGCCCGACCAGGACGAAGCCCGCTTCGATATCGCCTTGGCCTATCGGCGCCGTGTCATCGAGCAGGAAGGCGGGCAGCTTGAGGAGCTTGCTGCAATAGGGCTTGCCTGCATCCCGCGACACGGCACGGCCTGAGCGGGGCGACACATAGATGAGATCCTGGTTGACGCCGGTCGCCGCGCATTGGCTGAGATCGAGACCGAAGCCAAGTTCCTGCAAGAGCTGAAGCTCCCAGCGGACGAGTTGCGCCGGCCACGCGTCGGCCTCGCCGAAGGACCGCAGCACCTCAAGCGCCGCCGCGTAGAGCTCCGGATGCGGGTCGCGCTCGGGCAAGAGCCGCGCCAGGCCGCCAAGCGAGAAGATGGCGGCAAGCGCCCGCGCATCGTCGAGCACGCGCGCGCCGTGGGCCTCCATCAGCTCGACATTGAAGCCGCCGAGATGCTCCGAGAGCCGCGCGCGCCAGGTGACGCGAAGGAGATTGCCGGGCTGGAGCAGAGGGCGCATGCGGCGCGAGCGCCCTCCCCGCACGAGCCCGAGATGGCGTCCATGGGCGAAGGTGAGAAGCTCGGCGACCATGTTGGCCTCGCCGAGCGGCTTGGTTGAAAGCACGAGTCCTTCGTCGGTCCAATCCATCGACTACCCTAGAGTCCAAACGAGCATCGGCTCAAGGACTCTATGGGCGGCTTCCTGTCGGCGAAGCGAGGCGCGGATGCCTTAGCCTCCGCTATTCGTGCTCGGGGTATTGAAGCCTGCGCCGGAGGTGCCGGGGGTTGGGCCAAGGGCTGAGCCCTGGTTGTCCAACGAGGGGAGCGCCGCGTTCGGGTCATAGGTGGGTGACCCGGGCGCACCCGGCGAAGCTCTGGGCATTGGGCATACCGATCGCCCCCGGGTTGGTGACGCCGATCGCCCCCGGGTTGACGGGAGGTGACCCTAAACTTTGCGTGGGAAGATCGAGCGCCCCCGGGTTCACCGTAGGTGGGGACACAGTCCCAAGTGGCTGAGCAGGGACGATGACTGAGTTGCCGTGGCTCATCGAGTCGAAGTGGCTCATTGGCCTCGCGGCCTCCGCGGTGCTTGCACAGAAGACCAAAGCCGACGCGGCTAGAACTGGGAATATGGACTTCATGACGCTAACTCCTGTTGTCGGATGCGGCTCAACGTCAGCCCTGCAACGGAAGTTTCGCGTCTAAGCGAGGGTGCGACGCTTGGCCCTTGGCTGCCGTCCTGCGCAAGCCTCAGGCAAACGAAAGGCCCGGGTCGAAGCCCCGGGCCTTCCACCACATCCAACGATGCAAAAACTTGCGCGAGTCTCAGCCCCCGTTTTTCGTGCTCGGGGTGTTGATGCCCGTCGCAGACGTTCCCGGGTTGGGACTGAGGGCCGAGCCCTGATTGTCCATGGAAGGAAGGGCTGCGTTCGGATCATACGTGGACGATCCCGGAGCCCCGGGCTTCGCGCCGAAGCTCGACGGACTGTTCGTGCCCGACGTGCCCGGGCTCGCGTGAAAACTCTGGACGGGTGCAGGGGCGCTGCTTGTAGCGCCGGCCGCGCCGGCCGGCTCAGCGGCCTGGACGGCGCTCGCTGCAAAGAGCATGGCGGTCGCGGCCAAAACGGGTAATGCAGACTTCATGGGGCTGACCTCCTTGTTGTCGATCACTCAAGGGGTCAACGTTGCGGGCGTGGTGGAGTTCCACCAAATGAGCCAGGTTTGGCGGCCCGGTCAGCGGTCCTTCGGATAATCGAGGCCCATCTCGCGGTAGCGCTCGGGGTCGTCGCCCCAGCGCTCCCTGACCTTGACGAAGAGAAATAGATGCACCGGCACTCCTGCCATCTCGGCGATGTCGACGCGGGCGGCCGATCCGATCTCCTTGATGGTCTGACCCTTGGCGCCGAGCACGATCTTCCGCTGGCTCTCGCGCTCCACAAAGATGGTCTGCTCGATGCGGACGCTTTTGTCCTTCAGCTCCTTCCACTCGGCGGTCTCGACGGTAAGCGTGTAGGGAAGTTCCTCGTGCAGCCGCAAGAACAGCTTCTCGCGGGTGATCTCGGCGGCGGTCTGCCGGAGCGAAGCATCGGTGAGCTGGTCCTCGGGGAAAAGCCAGGGGCTCGGCGGCACGGCTTCCGCGAGATACGCTTTGAGGTCGGCCACGCCGTCACCGGTCAGCGCCGAGAGCATGAAGACGCGGTCGAAGGGTCTGATCGCCGCAACGTCGGTTGCCAGGCGCAGCAGCTCGGGCTTTGCCACCTGGTCGATTTTGTTGAGGACGGCGATGATGGGTCGCCTCACCTCTGGCAGGTGCTTAAGGAGAGGGTCGAGGCTCCGATCGAGGCCGCGCTGAGCATCGATCACCAGCACCACCAGGTCGGCGTCCCCCGCTCGATCCCAGGCAGAGGCAAACATGGCGCGGTCGAGCCTTCGCTTCGGCTGGAAGATGCCCGGCGTGTCGACGAGGATGATCTGGCTCGCGCCGTCGAGCACGATGCCGCGCACCGGCCCGCGCGTCGTCTGCGCCTTATGGGTGACGATGGAGACCTTGGCGCCGACCAGCGCGTTGGTCAGCGTGGACTTGCCGCTGTTCGGCGCGCCGATGATCGCCACGAAGCCGCAACGGGTGGGAAGCTCGGGGGCGTCAGACATCGGCGGGCGCCTCCCAGACCCCTTCGCGCAAGAGCATGGCGAGGGCTGCTGCCTGCTCCGCCGCGCGCTTGTTCTCCCCCTGCCCGCGCTCAGGCGCGACACCATCGATCTGCACCTCGGCCGTAAAGCGCGGGGCGTGGTCGGGACCTTCGCGGGCGACCTCGAGATAGCGGGGCAGCGGCAGGCGCCTGCCTTGCGCCCATTCCTGCAGCACCGACTTCGCATCAGGTGCGGCAAGCTCGAGCGCGCTCAATTGCGGTTCCCAGAAGCGGCGCACGACGGCCTTTGCCGGCTCGTAGCCGCCATCGGCGAAGATGGCGCCCAGCAAGGCCTCGCAGGTATTGGCGAGGATGGTCTTCTTACGGCGGCCGCCGCTGCCGGCTTCGCCTCCGCTCATCGTGATGACGTTGCCGAGCTCCCACTGTTGCGCGACCTCGGCGCAGGTCTCGGCGCGCACGAGGTGATTGAACCAGCGCGCAAGCTCGCCCTCGCGGGCCTTGGGAAAGCTGTCGGCGAGGAGTTCGGCGACGGCGAGCCCAAGCACGCGGTCGCCAAGAAACTCGAGCCGCTCATTGTCCTCGTTGGGCCGGGCACCCGCCCGCGCGCTCGAATGGGTCAGAGCAAGCTTGAGCAGCGCCGGATCGGAGAATGCGTGCCCGAGCCGGGCCGAGAGCTGATCGAGCGCCGTGTTGCGCGGCTTGGGCACGGCTCAGCGCACCACCTGCAAGATGCGCGACCAGCGAACACTGGTCGGCCAGTGCCAGAATTCCCAGAAGCTCGAGTTCTCGTCGATGGAGAAGAAGATGATCTGTGCCTTGCCCACCAGATTCTGGAAGGGCACGAAACCGACCTCCGACAGGAAGCGGCTGTCGGTGGAGTTGTCGCGGTTGTCGCCCATCATGAAGAAATCGCCTTCGGGCACCTTGTAGACCTCGGTGTTGTCGCCGAAGCCATCCTGCACGAGATCGAGCACGGGATAGGTCACGCCGTTCGGCAGCGTCTCCATATAGCGCGGCGTGTGGCGTTCCCGGCCCGACGGCTCGGCCACCACGAAATCGTCGACGCGCACCTTGGGGATTGCCTTGCCGTTGATGTTGAGCACGCCGTGGATCATCTG